>NZ_JAUCDN010000023.1:0-20550 GCF_034675085.1 Devosia sp. | reverse complement strand
TCGCTGCCGCCGACGAGGTGATCGCTGGCAAGCTGGCCGCCCATTTCCCGCTGGTGGTCTGGCAGACCGGCTCGGGCACCCAGTCCAACATGAATGTCAACGAGGTCATCTCCAACCGCGCCATCGAGATGGCCGGCGGCGCCATGGGCTCCAAAAAGCCCGTCCACCCCAATGACCACGTCAATATGAGCCAGTCGTCCAACGACACCTATCCCACGGCCATGCATATCGCCGCCGTCGAGGCGCTGGAAAACTATCTCTTCCCCCGCGTCCAGATCCTGCGCGACACGCTTGCCGCCAAGTCCGAAGCCTTCATGGACGTGGTCAAGATCGGCCGAACCCATCTTCAGGACGCCACCCCCCTCACCCTGGGCCAGGAAATCTCCGGCTGGGTCGCCCAGATCGACTATGCCGTGGCCGCCATCAAGGCCACCCTACCCCAGCTCAAGGAACTGGCCCTGGGCGGCACCGCCGTGGGCACCGGGCTCAATGCCCATCCCGACTATGCCGTCGCGGTCGCCAGGGAAATTGCCGGCCTGACCGGCCATGACTTCGTCACCGGGCCCAACAAATTTGCGCTTCTGGCCGGCCACGACGCCATTGTCGGCACCTCGGGTGCCCTCAAGCAGCTGGCCGTAGCCTTCATGAAGATCGCCAATGACGTCCGTTGGCTGGCCTCCGGCCCGCGCTCGGGCCTGGGCGAGATCGTCATTCCCGAAAACGAGCCGGGCTCGTCCATCATGCCGGGCAAGGTCAATCCCACCCAGTCCGAGGCCATGACCATGGTGGTCGCCCATGTCATGGGCAATGACGCCGCCATCGGCTTTGCCGCCAGCCAGGGCAATTTCGAGCTCAACGTCTTCAAGCCCGTCATCGCCTATAATTTCCTGCAAAGCGTGCGCCTGCTCGCCGACAGCGCCAAGAGCTTCAACGACAATTGCGCCATCGGCATCGAGCCCGACCGCAAGCGCATCAAGCAGCTGGTCGATCAGTCGCTGATGCTGGTGACGGCGCTCAACCGCCGCATCGGCTACGACAACGCCGCCAAGATCGCCAAGACCGCCCACAAGAACGGCACCACGCTACGCGAGGAAGCCATCAATCTGGGCCTGCTCAGCGGCGAGGAATTCGACGCCGAGGTCAAGCCCGAGCAGATGGTCGGCCCGCTCAAGCTCAAGAGCTAAACGATAATCGAGGTGCGGTAGCCCATCGGCATGCGCCGCACCGCTACCCGTGCGCCCTGGGCATAGGCCCCCACCGCGCCTTCGGGCGTGGTGCGGCGGCGCGCCCGTTGTGGCGCCAGATGCTCGCGCTCGGCCAGGAGCTGGCTGGCAAAGGCGGCATTGGTTCCGCCCCTGACGGGGAGCGGGCGGGAAGGGGTCGGGCCGGTCAGCATCGGCAGGCCGGATGGCCTTGTTTCAAAATCGGGCATGATATGCCTTGCCTGTCTCACGGCGGGCCAGCCTGTTCCAAACTGGAACAAGGATGCTGGTCCCGTGCCCATTAAGCGGCAAACACCGTGCCAGATGCTAACGTTTTGTTAACGCTTTCCGCTCCCACGTTAAGTGATGGTTAACGCAAAAACGGCTCAAAAAGCGTCCTTGGCCCGGCGCATGGCGGCAAACACCGCCGCCGGCTCCGCCCCTTCCAGCCCGTAAAGGCGCGCGAAGTCGGCATCGTCCGCCCGCAGGAACGGATTGGCCCGTTTGTCCTCTCCAAGGACGAAGGGAATGGTGAATTCGCCTTTTTCCCGCAGCCTGGCCACCTCTTCCGCCCGCCGCCGCAGCGCTGGATTATCCTCGTCGATGGACAGCGCGAATCGGGCGTTCGCGGCGGTGTATTCGTGCCCGCAATAGACCAGCGTCTCGTCCGGCAGCTCCCGCAGGCGCTGCAATCCCGCCCACATCGGGCCGGGCGTGCCCTCGAACATCCGCCCCACCCCCAGCGAGAACAGCGCATCGCCGGTGAAAAGATGTCCCCCTTTTTCGTCGTGGTAGACGATATGGCCCAGCGTATGGCCCGGCGCGTCGTAGACCTTGAACGCCGTCTCCCCCAGCATCACCCGGTCGCCGCCCGCGACCAGCTCGTCCAGCCCGGCGATTTTATCGCTCTCCCCGCGTGGCCCCACCACGCAGGCGCCGAATTCGGCCTTGAGCTCGGCCAGCGCCTCGACATGGTCCTGATGGTGGTGGGTGATGAAAATATCGGTGAGCCGCCAGCCTTGTCGCTCAAGAGCTGCCCGGATCGCCGGGCCTTCCGGAGCATCTATGGCGGCGGTGCGACCGCTGGCCGTGTCATGGGCCAGATAGCCGAAATTATCGCTACGGGCGGCGAAGACGTCGACGACAAGGCTCATGGCGAGGCTCCCGGGGCAAAATTATCCCCGAGGCTAGGCGGGCCGCGCCGGGCTGGCAACGCCCATTGGACAAGTCGGAGAGAAAGCGGCAGACTCAGGCCATGACGATCGATGTCACCCGCCTCATCGCCTTTTACAAATCCCCGCTGGGCCGCATCGCCCGCGCCCTCGTCCGCGAGCAGGTGATGGGGCTCTCCGCCGATATTTCCGGCCGGCGGATCCTCGGCCTGGGCTTTGCCACCCCCTATCTGCGGTTCACCCTGGAAACGGCCGAGCGGGTGCTGGCCTTTATGCCCGCCCGCCAGGGCGCCTCGGCCTGGCCGCGCGAGGGCCCGTCGCACACCGTGCTCTGCGATCCCCTGGAAATGCCACTGACCGACGCCGCCATCGATCTCACCATCGCCATCCACGCCCTCGAGCACGTCGCCGATGACGAGGAACTGATGCGCGAGCTCTGGCGCGTCACCGCCCCCAATGGCCAGTTGATCCTGGTGGTGCCGCGCCGGCGCGGCATCTGGGCCCAGCTCGATCACACCCCCTTCGGCCAGGGCAATCCTTATTCGGGTAGCCAGCTCGACAAGCTGTTGCGCGACCATAGTTTCGTGCCCGAGGCCTGGCGCGACGGGCTGTTCCTGCCGCCGGTGCAATCCCCCTTGCTGCTCAAATCCACCCGGCTGTTCGAGCGCGGCGGGCGGCTGTTCGGGCCGGCCATGAGCGGGGTCATCTGCGTGCGCGCCCGCAAGGAGGCGTTCCCCGCTGTGCCCCGCCGCAAGCGCGCCGAGCGCTATGTACGCCTGCCCAATCTCTCCACCGCGACGGCGCGGTACGGCTGAAGCTCTACAAGGTTTTTTTTGCCTTCCGCACCGGCTTTGACTATGGTCCGCGCGGTTTCCGCCCAGCGTAGTATCCCATGACCGACGTTATCCGTCCCCAGCCGCAGCCCGGCATTCTCGACATTGCCCCCTATATGCCCGGCAAGGCCGGCGCACCGGGCAGCAATGCGGTCAAGCTCTCGTCCAACGAGTCGCCCCTGGGCGCCAGCCCGAAGGCGGTGGAAGCCTTCGAGGCGGCCGCCAAACGGCTCGATATCTACCCCGAGGGCTCCTCGCGCATCCTGCGCCAGGCGCTGGGCGAGGTGCATGGCATCGATCCCGACACCATCGTGTGCGGCAATGGCTCGGACGACCTGCTGCATCTGCTGGCCCAATGCTATCTGGGCGAGGGCGACGAGGCGGTGATGAGCCGCTACGGCTTTTCGGTCTATCCCATCATCACCAAGGCCGCCGGCGCTGCCATCGTCATGGTGGACGAGCCCGACTTTGTTGCCGAGGTCGATGGCCTGCTGGCCGCCGTCACCCCGCGCACCAAGGTGGTGTGGCTGGCCAACCCCAACAATCCCACCGGCACCTATCTGCCCGATGCCGAAATCCGGCGCCTGCATGCCGGGCTGCGCCCCGACATCCTGCTGGTCATCGACAACGCCTATGCCGAATATGTCACCGCCGCCGACTTTTCGGTGGGGCTGGACCTGGTGCGCGAAACCCAGAACGTGGTTATGGTGCGCACCTTCTCCAAGATGGGGCTTGCCGCCGCCCGCATCGGCTGGATGGTGGCGCCCGATCCCGTCACCGACGCCATCAATCGCATTCGCGGCCCCTTCAACGTCAACCTGCCCGCCCAGCTTGCCGGCGCGGCGGCGACGCGCGACGTGGAGTTCACCGCGCGCCTCAGGGCGCATAACGCCAAATGGCGTGACTGGCTCACCGCCGAGCTCCATTCCAATTCCATGCGCGTGGTGCCCAGCCAGGCCAATTTCATCATGGTGCTGTTCCCCGACGCCGCCTTTGCCGCTCGCGCCTTCGACGAATTGTTCCAGCGCGGCCTCATCGTGCGCGAGATCGGCGCATCCTACGGCATTCCCAATGGCTTGCGCATTTCCATCGGCTCGGAAGAGGCCATGCGCGGCGTCGCTGGCATTCTCAAGGCACTGGTCAAGATCGCATGAGCGCTTCCTTCCGCAAACTCGCCCTGATCGGCATCGGCCTTATCGGCTCGTCCATCGCCCTGGCGGCCCGTCGGCATAATCTCGCCGAAACCATCGCCATCGCCACCCGCAAGGCGGAAACGCTGGAAGAGGCCCGCGCCCTCGATCTGGGCGACATCTACACGCTCGACGCCGCAGAGGCGGTGAAGGGCGCCGATCTGGTCATTCTCTGCGCGCCGGTGGGCGCCTATGAGCAGATCATGCGCACCATCGCCCCGGCACTGGAGCCGGGCGCCATCCTCTCCGATGTCGGCTCGGTCAAGAAGCACGTGGTCAAGGTGGTCACTCCCTACCTGCCCGCCGGCGTCACCTTCATTCCCGGCCACCCGCTGGCCGGAACCGAGCATTCCGGTCCTTCAGCCGGCTTTGCCGAGCTGTTCATCGGCCGCTGGTGCGTGCTCACGCCCGCCGCCGATGTCGATCCGATACAGCTGGAAAAGCTCTCGGCCTTCTGGCGCGCCATGGGCAGCCAGGTCGAGGCCATGGATGCCGAGCACCACGACATGGTGCTGGCCATCACCAGCCATATCCCTCACCTGGTCGCCTATAATATCGTAGGCACGGTGGCGGATCTCGAAGCCGACACCAAGTCCGAAGTCATCAAGTTCTCGGCGTCGGGCTTTCGCGACTTCACCCGCATCGCCGCCTCCGACCCGGTGATGTGGCGCGACGTCTTCCTCACCAATCGCGAGGCGGTGCTGGAAATGCTGGGGCGGTTCCTGGAGGATCTCTCAGTGTTGCAGCGCGCGGTGCGCAATGGCGACGGGCCGGCCCTGGAGGCGCTCTTTACCCGCACCCGCGCCATCCGCCGCTCCATCATCTCCGCCGGCCAGGAGACCGCCGCCCCCGATTTCGGCCGTCCGCCCCAACCGGCGCCGGCAAAGCCGGAAGAGGGCGCCGCTTAAAACAGCGGCGGCAGATTGGCCAGCGGCACAAGGCCGGAAAACACCGTGCCCGCGCGGAAATTGATCTGGTTGGCATAGGCCCCGTCTTCCCCGGGAAGGCCCAGCACCAGCGTGCGCACCGGCTCTTCCAGCAGGGGCCCGATACGCTCGGCCACGCCAGTGGAGCGGATATCCACCTGCCCATTGACCCGTCCCTGCGGATCGAGCTGCATCTGCCCTTCCGCGTCCAGCACCATATCCGCCGTGCTGGCATGGATGGAGACGATCTTCAGCCCGCCCCCTGCCTGCTGCATCGCCGGCAGCAGCATCGGGTCGCCCCAATTGCGCACATCGTCGGGCAGGCCCGTTACTTCGAGCTGGATTTCGGCCCGGCCGTCGGCCAGAGACAATCCCGGCCAGTCGAGCCCGTCCAGCCGCCCATAGATCGCCGCGCCGGCGAAGAACCGGGCCGCGTCATGGATCTCGGGCATGTCGAAGGCATGAAGCTCGACGCGCGGCGCCTGCGCAATCAGTGTCTCGCCGAAAAGGCTGTCCGACCAGACCATCTCCTCGCCCACCACCGAGGCCCGCGCCAGCCGCCAATTGTCCAGCCTCAGGCTGGCTTCCAGCGTCTTCCAGCCCAGGCTGTTGCGCGTGCCCGTAAAGCTGTCGCTGATCAGCGCCGGCCCCTTGGCCGAGATCAGCACATGGTTGAGCGCATAGGCCCGCACGCTGGCCCGCAGCCCCGGCAGGGTGACGCCGATATCACCCGAAACAATCTCTGCATTGGGGCAATCGACATCGAAGCGGAACGGATAGCCCCGCACCGCCAGCCCCTCGCAGCGCAGGATCGGCATGGTGACGCCGTCGGCTTCGGCCATTGTTTCGATTTCGCGCTGCACCATGCCGGCGGCCACCAGCCAATAGGCGCTCCAGCCCAGGATGGCGGCAAGGACGATGGCGCCCAGAATAATGATTCGTTTTTTCATGGCCGCAGTCTTACCCGCGCCGGAGACCTGACAGAAGGGCCCACACAATCGTGCTGTTGCCTCCGCATGCCGAACGGCGCTAATTTTCTCGCTCCACTCGTGCAGCGAAGCGAACGACATGACGACCCATTGGGTCTTTGGCTACGGCTCTCTCATCTGGAACCCCGGCTTCGCCCATGTCTCGGCCCAGCAGGGCCTGTTGCGGGGTGCGCATCGCAGTCTCTCCATCGTTTCCCACCATCACCGCGGCACGCCCGAGCGACCCGGCCTGGTCTTCGGGCTGGTGCGGGGCGGCTCCTGCCGCGGCATGGTGTTCGAGGTGAACGACGCCGACTGGAACGCGGTGCGCACCTATCTGCATGAACGCGAGCAGGTAACGTCGGTCTACCGGGACGCCATGCGCCCGGTGCGGCTGGCCGATGGGCGCGCCGTCACCGCCCTCGCTTTCCTCGTCAATGAACGCCACGAGCAATTCACCGGCCGGCTCGATATCGAGCGGCAGCTGGCCATGATCCGCGCGGGTGTCGGCATTTCCGGCCGCAATATCGATTATGTGCTCAATACCGCCCGGCATCTGCAACAGATGGGCATCCGCGACCGGCACCTGATGGCGCTGGCCGACCTTTTGGTGCGCGAAGAGGCCCACCCCGCCTGAAGCGTCAAAGCGCCAACTGGCCGTTTTCACCCACACAGGCAGCGCGGGCGCCGAATTCCTTCGCCCGCCTTTCGATGATCCCGGCAATGCGCCGCATGCCCGGCGAGGCCCGCCCCGGCTGACGCAGGAGCGGATTGGGCAGCGCAGTCACCAGCAGCGTCGCCGTCTGCCAGTCGAGATTTTGCGGCTCGCGTCCAAAGGCGCGGCGCGCGCCGGCCACAACACCGAACTGCCCTTCGGGTCCCCATTCGGCGATATTGAGATAGATTTCCATGATCCTGTGCTTGGGCATGATCAGGTCGATATAAAGCGCCAGCGGCACTTCCAGCGCCTTGCGCAGAACGCTTTGCCCGTTCCAGAGGAAGAGATTGCGCGCCACCTGCATGGTGATGGTCGAGGCGCCCCGCGCCGGCGCCCCGGCCAGGTATTTTTCCACCTCGTCGCGCAACGCGCCCATGTCGACGCCACTATGACGGCAGAACTGCCCGTCTTCGGACAGGACGACCGAGGCCTTGAGCCGGTCGGAAATATCGGCCAGGTCCCGCCATTCGCGCTCGACCGGCTGGCCGGTGAGCTGGCGCGCCAGCATCGGCACCGACACCGGATCGACCACCAGATAGAGCGGCGTCAGCACCAGCGGGATGGCGACGAGCAGGCCGAGCGCCATGCCCAGCCCGCGCAGAATGCGCCACACGCCCCTTGCCTTGCCCGATGCCGCCATGGCCCTTGCATACCCATGGCGCCGTTGCGGCGAAAGGCCAATCTTTTGTTCCCGCGCCCCATCTTGCCGCCTTGCGCCCAAACCGCTAGCAACAGGCCATGTACGACTTTTTCGCCGACATCGCCGATTGTGCCCGGGCCGTCGAGGCCGGCCTCACCCAGCGGCTCGATGCCGGCCCGCTTTCCGGCCCCGGCCCCGCCGCCGCCCGGCTGGTCGCCGCCATGCGCCATGGAAGCCTGGAAGGCGGCAAGCGCCTGCGTCCGCTGCTGGTGCGCCAGGCCGCCGCCATCTTCAACCTGCGCTCCGACCAGTCCCTACAGGCCGGGCTGGCGGTGGAGATGGTCCATTGCTATTCGCTGATCCATGACGATCTGCCCGCCATGGACGACGACGATCTGCGCCGCGGCCGCCCCACCGTCCACAAGGCCTATGACGAGGCCACCGCCATCCTGGCCGGCGACGCACTCCTGACGCAGGCTTTCGCGCTGCTGGCCGACCCTGCCTGCCACCCCGACCCAGCCATCCGCATCGCTCTTGTGGCCGAGCTGGCCGCCGGATCGGGGGCCGGCGGCATGGTGGGCGGGCAGATGCGCGATATCGAGGGCGAAAAGGGCGGCTTTTCCGGCGACGAGATTTCCACCATGCAGGCGATGAAGACCGGCGCGCTCATTCGCGCCAGCGTCCGCATCGGCGCCATGCTGGGCGGGGCCGATCCGCGCGCCCTTTCGGCGCTTTCCGCCTATGGCGAGGCGGCCGGCCGCGCCTTCCAGTTGGCCGACGACATTCTCGACGTTACCGCCAGCCCCCAGGCCATGGGCAAGGCTACCGGCAAGGATGCCGGCATGGGCAAGCAGACCCTGGTGGGCCAGCTGGGCCTCGAGGGCGCGCGAGCCAGGCTCGACGAGATCGTCACGCACGCTCTGGCGTGCCTGCGCACCTTCGGCCCCCGCGCCGACGGGCTGCGCGCCACTGCCCGCTATTTTGCCAGCCGGGAGAACTGATTTGGCCCGGCTTGTCAGCATCAATATCGGCGCGGCCCGCCCCATCCCCGGCACCAATACCCCCACCGGAATTTACAAGATGCCCGCCAGCGGCTCGATTGCCGTCGGCCCGCAGGGCATTGCCGGCGACGTCATCTGCGACCGCGAGCACCATGGCGGAGCCGACCAGGCCGTCTATGTCTATTTCACCGAGGATTACGACTGGTGGGCGCCGCAGATGGATGTGCCGCCCGAGCCCGGCCTGTTCGGCGAGAACCTCACCATTGCCGGCACCGATAGCGCCCATACCGCCATTGGCGACCGTTTCACCATTGGCAGGCTGGTGCTGGAAGTCACCTATCACCGCACCCCCTGCATGACCTTTGCCGCAAAGATGGGCGACCCCAAATGGGTGAAGCGCTTCCACCGCGGCAACCGGCCCGGCGCCTATTGCCGCGTCATCACTCCAGCCAGCATCGAGGCCGGCATGGAAATCGCCATCACCCCCTTTGCCGGCGAGCGTATCACCGTTTCCGAGCTCATGGCGCTCGATGGCGTGCGCAATCTCGATCCGGCCTTCATGCGCCGGGCTCTCACTACGCCTATCCGCCACAAGACCCGGTTCAAGTTTGAAAACAACCTCGCCAGCCTCTTCTGAAAGTTCTCTCCATGAGCCTTGAAACCGTGAAGGCCGATCTGGCCGCCCGCGCCCCCGACCTTGCCGTCATCGTCACCCCCGATTCCACCGCCACGGTGCAATTGGCCGCCGAAGTGCATGGGGTCGAGCCCGGCCAGATCGCCAAGACGCTGTGCATCCGCGTCAAGGATGAGGAATTCCTTTTGGTGACGCGGGGCGATGCCCGGCTCGACAACCAGAAGTCCAAGGCCGCTTTCGGCGGCCGCCCGCGCATGCTGGGCGCCGAGGACGTGCTGCGCCTCACCAGCCATCAGGTGGGCGGGGTCTGCCCCTTCGGCCTGCCCGCGCCGCTGCCGATCTATCTCGACACCTCGCTCAAGGTCTATGACCTCGTCATTCCCGCCGGCGGGGACACCCATGCCTCGGTGCGGTTGGGACTCGACCGGCTGGCCGAGCTCTGCGGCAATCGCTGGGTCGATGCCTGCGTGCCGCCTGCCGAATAGAACAATCAGCGCAAGGCGCCCATCAACCCGAGCACCACGAGCGCCAGAAGCAAAAGGCCCACCAGCATGGCGCGCCGCTGCGTCACCCCATAAGGGGTAAACAGCCATCGCAGGGCGGCGCGGAATCGGCTGGGTTCGCTCATGGGGGCATCTAGCCCCCGACACGCCCGCTTCGGCAACCCATGTTCAGGGGCTATTCCGCCGCCGGCCGGGCCTGGCCGAACTTTTTTTCGATATAGTCGGCCACCATGGCCTTGAACTGGTCGGCCACGTCGGCGCCGCGCAGCGTCGCGACCTTCTGCCCATCGACAAACACCGGCGCAGCTGGGGTTTCGCCGGTTCCGGGCAGGGAAATGCCGATATTGGCGTGCTTGCTCTCGCCCGGCCCGTTGACGATGCAGCCCATCACCGCCACCGACAGCGTCTCCACCCCCGGATAGCGCTCGCGCCATTCCGGCATGGATATATTGAGATGGTCCTGGATTTCCTTGGCCAGCGTCTGGAACGTGGTCGAGGTGGTGCGCCCGCAGCCCGGGCACGCCGCCACCACCGGCAGGAACTGGCGGAAGCCCATGGTCTGGAGCAGTTCCTGCGCCACCTTGACCTCGGTGGTGCGATCCCCTCCCGGCTCGGGCGTCAGCGAGATGCGGATGGTGTCGCCGATCCCCTGCTGGAGCAATATGCCCATCGCCGCCGACGAGGCCACGACCCCCTTGGTGCCCATGCCCGCCTCGGTCAGCCCCAGATGCAGCGCATAGTCGCAGCGCGCCGCCAGGTCCTGATAGACGGCGATCAGGTGCTGCACGTCGCTGACCTTGGTGGAGAGGATGATGTGGTCGCGCCCCAGCCCGATTTCCTCGGCCCGCCGCGCCGAGAGCAGCGCCGACTGGATGATCGCCTCGCGCTGCACGGCGGCGGCCGAGATCGGATTGGCCGATGCCGCGTTCTCGTCCATCAGCCGGGTCAGCAATTCTTCGTCCAGCGAGCCCCAATTGACCCCGATGCGCACCGGCTTGTCATATTTGAGCGCCAGCTCGATCAGGGTCGAGAACTGGATGTCGCGCTTGGCCTTGAAGCCGACATTACCCGGATTGATGCGATATTTGGCCAGCGCCTCGGCGCAGGCGGGGTGATCGGTGAGCAGCTTGTGGCCGATATAGTGGAAATCGCCCACCAGCGGCACGTCATAGCCCATGAAGGCCAGCCGGTCGCGAATATGGGGCACGGCGGCGGCGCTTTCGTCCCGGTCCACGGTGATGCGCACGATTTCCGAACCGGCGCGCGCGAGCTGCATCACTTGGCGAACCGTCGCATCGATGTCGGCGGTGTCGGTATTGGTCATGGATTGCACCACCACCGGCGCGCCGCCCCCGACCAGGACGTCGCCCACCTTCACTCCAACCGATTGCCTGCGCGGCGCCGGACCGGCCATGATCATCCCCGAAATGTGATGCTCCCGAAATAGGACTTCCCTTCTCGCCTGGCAACAGCACAAAAAGATGACCGGGCGCACAAACGGGGCTCTTGAACCCGGCGCGCATCAAAACCATCTATGGGCCATGATGCACGCACTCCTTCCCCGCCTGATCCTGTTCCGCAAGGAAGTCATCCAGCTCTGGAACGCCCTCTGGGCGCGCGAGACCCCGCTTTATCTCAAGGCGGCGACGCTGTTCGTGGCGTTCTACCTCGTCAATCCCTTCGACATCATCCCCGATGTCATCCCGCTTCTGGGCTGGGTCGACGATATCGTCCTGATCCCGCTGATGGTGAGTTGGATCGTGTCGCGCCTGCCGGTAGCGGCCCGCGTCTATGCCGGCAAATACGGCCCCACCGTCGACGGCTCCGCCCGCCGGCTTTAGCCTCCGCGATCTTGTCCCGCCCACGGTGTCATTCCGGCGCAGGCCGGAATCCATCCTGAAGGCCCACCGCAACCATCCATGGGTGTGGATAGATGCGGAGATGGATGCCGGCGCAAGGCCGGCATGACAAGGGGCGAGGGGACGCTCCGGTTTAAAGACCCAATTTGAAAAGGCCCGGATCGCTCCGGGCCCTCTTTTTATTCGATCCGCACCAGCAGGTCCTTGGCGTCGATCTGGTCACCGGGCTTGATGAGCAGCTCGGCCACCACCCCGTCGATTTCGGCGTGGATGGCGGTTTCCATCTTCATCGCCTCGATCGAACACAGCACGTCGCCGGCCGAGACCTTCTGGCCCTGCTTGACCGCCAGCGTCGAAATGACGCCGGGCATGGGCGCGCCCACCTGCCTGGCGTCGCCCGGCGCCGCCTTGGCCCGCACGGTGATGGAGCCGGCGCTCAGCCTGTCGGGCACGATGATGGTGCGCGGCTGGCCATTGAGGTCGAAGAAGCACCGCACCTCGCCCTTTTCATTGGTTTCGGCGCGGCTGAGATAGGTGACGACCAGCGTCTTGCCCTTCTCGATTTCCACCAGAACCTCGTCGCCCTCTTCCAGCCCATAGAAATAGACCGGCGTGGGCAGCACTTCGGTGGGTCCATAGCGCTCCTGGGTCTTTTCGAAGTCGGAAAACACCTTGGGATACATCAGATACGAAGCCAGCTCGAAATCGCCGATCTCGCGCCCCGCCTCGCCGGCAATTCTCTTGCGCTCCGCCTCCAGATCCACCGCGCCCAGATAGGACCCGGGCCTGTTGGTGAGCGGGGTCTTGCCCTTGAGCACCTTCTTTTGCAGCGCGGCGGGGAAACCGCCCGGCGGCTGCCCGAGATCGCCGGCAAAGAACCCCACGACGCTGTCGGGGAAAGCGATGTCGCGGCCTGGGTCTTCCACATCGGCGCGGGTGAGCCCTGCCGACACCATGGCCAGGGCCATGTCGCCCACCACCTTGGACGAGGGCGTCACCTTGACGATGTCGCCGAACATCTGGTTGACGTCGGCATAGGTCTGGGCGACCTCGTGCCAGCGGGTTTCCAGCCCCAGCGAGCGCGCCTGCTCCTTGAGATTGGTGAACTGGCCGCCCGGCATTTCATGCAGATAGACTTCCGAGGCGCCGCCCTTGAGATCGCTCTCGAAGGCCCGATACTGGGTGCGCACCGCCTCCCAGTAGAAGGAAATCTGCCGTATCGCCTTGGCGTCGAGCCCGGGATCGAATTCACCCCCGGCCAGAGCCGCCACCAGCGAGCCCAGCGTCGGCTGGCTGGTGGTGCCGGACAGGGCATCCATGGCCGCGTCGACCGCATCCACGCCCGCCTCCACCGCTGCCAGCACCGTGGCCGCAGCAGCACCGGAAGTGTCATGGGTGTGAAGGTGGATGGGCAGGCCCACTTCCTGCTTGAGCGTTCTGATGAGCACCTGCGCCGCAGCGGGCTTGAGCAGCCCCGCCATGTCCTTGAGGCCCAGAATATGCACCCCGGCCTTTTCCAGCTCCTTGGCCAGGTTCACGTAATATTTGAGGTCGTATTTGGCGCGGTTGGGATCGAACAGGTCGCCGGTATAGCAGATGGCGCCCTCGGCGACCCTCCCCTCTTCCAGCACCGCATCGAGCGACACCCGCATGTTCTCGACCCAGTTCAGGCAATCGAAGACGCGGAAGATGTCGACGCCCCCCTTGGCCGCCTGGCGCACGAAGAACTTGACGACATTGTCGGCATAATTGGTGTAGCCGACGCCGTTGGAGCCGCGCAGCAGCATCTGGGTGAGGATATTGGGCGCGCCCTCGCGCACCTTGGCCAGCCGCTCCCATGGGTCTTCGTTGAGGAAGCGCATGGAAACGTCGAACGTCGCCCCGCCCCAGCATTCAAGGCTGAAGAGGTTCGGCAGGCCTCGGCTATAAGCCTGGGCGATGCGGGTGATGTCGAAGCTGCGCATGCGCGTGGCCAAGAGGCTCTGATGGGCGTCACGCATGGTGGTGTCGGTGAAGAGCACGCGTTTTTGCGCCTTCATCCAGGCGGCCAGTGCCGCCGGCCCGTCGCGGTCCAGAATCTGCCGGCTGCCTTCGATCACGGCCAGCGGCGGAAATTCCGGCACCACCGGGGCCGCCGCCTCGGCGGGTGGGCGCGGCCGGTCGCGCACTTCCGGATGCCCGTTCACCGTCACATCGGCGATATAGGTCAAGAGCTTGGTGGCGCGGTCGCGGCGCGGGCGGAAATTGAACAATTCCGGCGTCGTGTCGATGAAGCGCGTCGTATAGCGGTTGGCGATGAAATCGGGATGGGTGATGATGTTTTCAAGGAACGCAAGATTGGTGGCCACGCCACGAATGCGGAATTCCCTGAGCGCACGATGCATGCGGGCAATGGCCTCTTCGGCCGTGGGCGCCCAGCAGGTCACCTTTTCCAGCAGCGGATCGTAATAGCGGGTGATGACCGCGCCCGAATAGGCGGTGCCGCCATCGAGCCGCACCCCGAAGCCGGTGGCGCCGCGATAGGCGGTGATGCGGCCATAGTCGGGAATGAAGTTCTGCTCGGGATCTTCCGTGGTCACGCGGCACTGGATGGCATTGCCGTTGAGCCGGATATTGTCCTGGTGCGGCACACCCGATTCCGGCGTGCCGATCACCGCACCATCGAGCAGGTGGATCTGCGCCTTGACGATGTCGATGCCCGTCACCTCCTCGGTGACGGTATGCTCCACCTGGATGCGCGGATTGACCTCGATGAAATAGAAGTCATCGGTATCGGCATCCATCAAAAATTCGACCGTGCCGGCGCCGCGATAATTGGCGGCCTTGCCCAGCCGCACCGCCGCATCGGTCAGCCCCTTGCGCACCGCGTCGGAGAGATAGGGCGCGGGCGCGCGCTCCACCACCTTCTGGTTGCGCCGCTGCACCGAGCAGTCGCGCTCGTAAAGATGCACCAGATTGCCGTGGTCGTCCCCGATCAGCTGCACCTCGACATGGCGGGCGCGCTCGACCAGTTTTTCGAGATACATCTCGTCCTTGCCGAAGGCCGCCTTGGCCTCGCGCTTGCCCTCGGAAACTTCCGAAACCAGGCTGGTCTCGTCCATGATGCGCCGCATGCCGCGCCCGCCGCCGCCCCAGCTCGCCTTGAGCATCAGCGGATAGCCGATTTCGGCGGCCATTTTCCTGACCGCCTCCATGTCGTCGGGCAGCGGCTCAGTGGCCGGCACCACCGGCACGCCCGAGGCGATGGCCATGTTGCGGGCAGCCACCTTGTTGCCCAGGTCGCGCATGGTCTGGGCGCGCGGGCCGATAAAGATGATGCCCGCCGCTTCGCAGGCATCGACGAATTCGGGGCTCTCCGACAACAGGCCATAGCCGGGATGGATGGCATCGGCCCCCGACAGGCGCGCCACGCGGATATATTCCTCGATCTGCAGATAGGCCTCGACCGGCCCCTTGCCCTTGCCGATGAGATAGGCCTCGTCGGCCTTGAACCGGTGCAGCGCCAGCTTGTCTTCCTCGGCGAAAACCGCCACGGTTTTCAGGCCCAGTTCATTGGCGGCGCGAAAGACGCGGATGGCGATCTCGCTGCGGTTGGCGACGAGGATTTTCTTGATTGGCATCGATTTAAATTCCGAGCAGGGGAAAAGACTGGGCCCCTTGCGAGGGCCCGGCTCAGCAACAATCGACGGAGAGGACGGTTGCCCGTCCAACCGTCACAAGACCTTTATTTGCCGCTCAGGTGACCGGCGAGGTGGCTCATGTCGTAGCCGGCTTCGGCCGCCTGCGAGATGATGTCTTCCGCCGCCATCTCGCCCGCCTGGCTCAAGGCCCAGAGCGTGGTCGAGCGGGTTCCGGACCGGCAGAAGCAGAAGACCGGGCCTGCGCTCCCCTCGAGCACGGCCCGTGTCTTTTCGACCATGTCGGGGGTCACCCCTTCGCGGCCGAGCGGAATGGAATGATAGGCGAGGCCGGCGGCTTTGGCCGCGGCCTCGATGTCCGCCCCGGCGGGCTGATCGGGCGATTCCCCCTCAGGCCGGTTATTGACGATGGCGACGAAACCGGCGGCTTTGAGCGCGGCCACATCGCCGGGTTGGATTTGTCCCGAAACACTGATGTGATCGTTGATCCGCTTCAGTTCCAAGGCTCCTACTCCCCTACGCCCGAGGCTGCGACGGCCCGTTATAGTCATGCGCCCCCGTCAGGCGCAACTGCCTGGGCTGCAATGCCGTCATGAAACTGTCGGGACGGGGAATCAGGCGGCCCGGCCCTGCCGGTGCGCGGCCAATGGCGCCGGCCGGCCCAGATGGAACCCCTGCAATCGCGTGCAGCCCGCCGCGCGCAGCGCCAGGGCCTGCTCCTCGCTCTCGATCCCCTCGGCCACCACATCCAGCTCGAGGCTGCGGGCGATATCGCAGACGGCGGAAACGATCATGGCGCTGACCGGGTTGGTGGCGAATTCGCCCACATAGGCCTGGTCGATCTTGATGATATCGAAGGCGAAATCGCGCAGATAATGCAGGCTGGCATGGCCGGCACCGAAATCGTCGATGGCGACGCGTACACCCATGGCGCGCAGCGCCGCCAGATTGTCCATTTCCACGCTTCCCACCGCCAGGGGGGCGTTTTCGGTGATTTCGACCACGATGGCGGCAGGCGAGGTGCCGGTTTCGGTCAGGATATCGGCAAAGCCTTCGGCGAAATCGTCGTGTCGCAACTGCTTGGGCGAGACATTGACCGCCACCGGTCGGCCGAGATGGGGCTGTTCGACACAGGCGCGGCGCAACACCCATTCTCCCAGTTGGTCGATCAGATTGCTTTGCTCGGCCACCGCGATGAAGGCGGAAGGCGCGATGGTGCCGCGCACCTTGTGGCGCCAGCGCACCAGCGCTTCATAAGAGCGCGTCTCACGGCTGTCGCTGTCCAGCACCGGCTGATAGTGCAGTTCCAGTTCGTCCATCAGGATGGCGGCGCGCAATTCGCGCTCGATGAACCGCCGATGGCGCTCGTCTCCCAGCATGTCGGGATCGAAAGGCACCACGCAGCTGCGCCCGGCCTGCTTGCCCTTGTAAAGCGCCAGGTCGGCTATGGCGATCAGCTCGGTGGGGTCGTCGCTGTCGGTGGGCGCCAGGGCCACCCCGATCGTGGCGGAGAGCCGCGTCATGCGGCCGGCGATATTATGCGGCTCGTTGAGCCGGCGCAGCAATTGCGCGCCCAGCCGGCACAGGGCCGGCTTATTGTCGTGGCCGAGCACCAACACGCCGAATTCATCCCCGCCCAGCCGCCCGATAATGGCGTTGGGCATCAGCGCCCTCATATCGCGCACCAGCGCCGTCAGCGCCGCGTCGCCCGCGCCATGGCCGGCGCTGTCGTTGAGAACTTTGAGATTGTCCATGTCGATTTGCAGATAGCCCAGCGCCGGCAGGGAGCCCATATGCGCCTGGCGCTGCAATTCCCCGAGAAAATAGGAGCGGGTGAACGTGCCGGTCAGCGCGTCCCGATGCGCCAGCTCCAAGGCATCGGCCATGGCCAGCTCGGCCTCCTTCATGCGGCGGCGCATCAATCGGTGCATCAGCGCCAGCATGACCGGAACCGCGCCGGCAAGTCCGGCCATGGCCCAGACAACCGCCGATGGCCGGCCCGGGCTGAGTAGGTAGACGAGGCTGAGCACCAGCAGCAGCCCTGCCATCAGCCCCACGACGAGGCGCAGACGGTCATAGGCTTCGTTCACACGGGCAAAGGCGGGGCGGACCGACATGACCAGACCTGGGAACAACAGGCAGCGAACGCTGCCCGATCACGATGCCGCAACGGGCCGAAAGCTGAATTAGTGAATGGCGGCAATAGGAAAGCGATCCATGGGTCGCCACCCTATCGGGGGCCTGCGACAGTTCGATGACAATGCCGCGTGCCCCGCGATCAGGCTTAACGATACGTTAAAAGGCTCACCCCTCGCCCACGCCCGGCGTATAGCGCGCCAGCGCCTTGATGACGCCCTTGGCCGTCACCCGCCCGATCTGCCGGCCCTCCCCGTCGAGCACGCCCACCCATTGGTTCTCGGCGAAATGGGGCAACACGTCCTCGCAGCGCGCCGTGGCTGGTACGGCGAAGGCGCAGGGCTCGAACTCCCCCCTTTCCATGATGGTGCGCACATGGATGGCGCGGGCTTTGTTCACCTCGCGCACGAAGTCCTCGATATGCTCGTTGGCGGGCCGCAGCACGATCTCCTCGGGCCGGCCCACCTGCTGCACCGCGCCATCCTTGAGCACGGCGATGCGGTCGGCGATCTTGAGCGCCTCGTCGAAATCATGGGTGATGAACAGGATGGTCTTGCCCAGGCTCTTTTGCAATTCCACCAATTGGTCCTGCATGCCCGAGCGGATCAGCGGGTCCAGCGCCGAGAACGGCTCGTCCATCAGGATGATGTCGGTGTCGAGCGCCAGCGCCCGCGCCAGGCCCACGCGCTGCTGCTGGCCGCCCGAAAGCTGGCGCGGCCGGCTCTGCTCGTAGCCCGCAAGCCCGACGATCTCGATCCACTTGGCGGCGCGCTCCAGCCGCTCGGCCTTGCCCACCCCGCGCACTTCCAGCCCATAGGCGACATTGTCGATCACCGAGCGGTGCGGCAACAGCCCGAACTTCTGAAACACCATGGCCACGGTGGTGCGCCGATAGGTGCGCAACTCGGGCAGGCTCATCTTCAGCACATCGGTGCCATCGACCAGGATTTCCCCCGCCGTCGGCTCGATCAGCCGGTTGACGTGGCGGATGAGGGTGGATTTGCCCGAGCCCGAAAGCCCCATGACCACGAAGATCTGCCCGCGCCCGATATCGAGCGAGACATTGTCGAGCCCCACCACATGGTCGGTCTCGGCCTGCATTTCGGCCTTGGACTTGCCCTGGGCCAGCAGAGCCAGCGCCCCCTGCGGGTCGGGGCCGAAAATCTTGGTTACCCCGCGCATGCTTATGGCCAGGTCCGTGTCGATAGTCATTGCATCCATCTAGCGCGCCTCCATCAGCCCGATCCGGGCCTGCAATTGTTTGCCGAAGGACTGGGTGATGCGGTCGAAGATGATAGCCAGAACCACGATGCCCAGCCCCGCGAACAGCCCGCGGCTCACTTCCAGCCGGCCGATGCCCTGCAACACCTGATAGCCCAGCCCGCCTGCCCCGATCATCGAGGCGATCACCACCATGGCCAGCGCCATCATCGTGGTCTGGTTGACCCCGGCCAGGATGGTGGGCAGGGCCAGGGGGATCTGCACGCCAAACAGGCGTTGCGTCGGCGTGGTGCCGAAGGCGCGGCTGGCCTCCATCACCGCCGGATCCACCGAGCGCAGCCCCAGATCGGTGAGCCGCACCAGCGGCGGGGCGGCATAGACGATGGTGGCGATCAGCGCCGGGATCTTGCCCGGACCGAAGATCATCACCGTGGGAATGAGATAGACGAAGCTGGGCAGGGTCTGCATCAGGTCGAGCAGCGGCGTGAACACCTGGCGCACGCGCAGCGAGCGGCTCATCCATACCCCGATGGGAATGGAGGCGAAGATGGCGGTGATCGTCGCCGCGATCATCAGCGCCATGGTGGTCATGGCATCCTGCCACAGATCCATCACGCCCAGGAACATCAGCGACACGAACACCACCATGGGCAATTGCCAGCGCCGCGTGGCGAGCCAGGCCGCACCTGCCAATATGACCACGATCAGCCACCAGGGCGTGGCGATCAGCAGCTTTTCGATCGCATTGAGCAGCATCAGCAGTGGATAGGCGGCGGCTTCCAGCTCGCCGCCCCAATTGCGGACCACCCAGTTGAGGGCTTCGTCGACGGCCCGGCGCAGCGGGCGGGTGTCGATCAGTTGAGGAAACATTATTGGGTCTTTCTTGCAGGCGTGAACGGCATGCAAACCCGAGGGCAAGCCACAGGCCGCAAGAGGCCGCCCTGCCCTGGGGATCGGATACCGAAAACGGCCGGGTGATGACCCGGCCGCCACGAGATTATGACGATCAAATCAGCCCAGATCGGCCAGCACCTTGTCGGCGACTTCGGCCGGCACCCATTGGGTCCACACATCCTGCTTGGTGCGCAGGAAGTTTTCCGCCGTCTGGGCCGCATCGGCCTGATTTTCGTCGCCATAGACCAGAAGCTCGCTGATCTGGGCATTGGTGAGCCCCACCTTGCCGAAATAGCTCGCAATGGTTGGGGCTTCCTCGGCGATCCAGGCCGCGGCGCCGACCACGGCGGGGCTGGAGGGATAGGCGGTCACCCCGGCCGGCTCGGTGCAGTCCGTGTCGGTATTGCAGGCATAGACCTCGGGCTTGGTTTCACCCAGATCGAGCTGCACCGCCGGGAATTTGCCCAGAATGGCCGTGGGGCCCCAATAGTAGAAGAGAATCGGCTCCTCGCGCGTGAAGGCGCGGGCGATGGAGGCATCGAGCGCCCCGCCCGAGCCGGGAGAGAAGATGTTCCAGCTCTCATCCATGTCGAAGGCCTCGAACAGCGCCGAGGTCGACAATTCGCAGGCCCAGCCCGGCGGGCAGGAATAGAGCCGACCCTGGCTGGGATCTTCAGGATCGGGGAAGAGATCGGGGCGCGCGATCACCGCTTCGGCGCTGGTGAGTTCGGGATGCTCGGCCTGGACATATTGGGGAATGAACCAGCCCTCCACCGTGCCGTCGCTGATGGCATCGCCGAGCTGGATCACCTTGCCCTCCGCAATGCCCTGCGCCCAGGGCTCCTCGATGGTGCTGGTCCACAGTTCCGGCGCCACGGCCGGTCGGCCGCGCGTCAGCATGGAAGAAGAGGTGGGAACGGTATCGCCGGTGACGATCTCGACAGTGCACCCATATCCCTTTTCCAGGATCGTCGCATGGATATGCGCCAGGGCGGCTGCGGAAGGCCAGGTCATT
>NZ_JAUCDN010000022.1:0-20903 GCF_034675085.1 Devosia sp. | reverse complement strand
ACCTTGGGCCGGGAGAACCGCGCCAGCAGGAGATAGGCGACCGGGGTGAGATAGAGCGTGGAAATGGCGGCAAAGGAGAGCCCGCCCACGATCACCCAGCCCAGCGCGGCCCGGGCCTCGGCGCCGGCCCCCGAGGCCAGGACCAGCGGAACCCCGCCGATGATGGTGGCGATCATGGTCATCATCACCGGCCTCAGCCGGATATTGGACGCCTCCTCGATGGCCTGCCGCACCGAGCGCCCCCGGTCGCGGAGCTGGTTGGCGAATTCGACGATCAGGATGCCGTTCTTGGCCATGATGCCCACCACCAGCACCAGCCCGATCTGGCTGAAGATGTTGAGGCTCCCTCCCGTCACCAGGATGGCATAGAGCCCGGCGGCGATGCCGAAGGGCACGGTGGTCATGACGATGATGGCGCTCCAGAAGCTTTCGAACTGCGCCGCGAGTACCAAAAGGATAATGACCAGGGCGAAGCCGAAGGTGACGAAAAGCGCGTTATTGGCGTCGCCCAGCGTCTTGGCCTCCGCCAGCGGCAGGATAGACGTGCCTTCGGGCAGAAGCGGGGTGGCGATGCGCTGCAATTCGGCATAGGCGTCGCCCAGCGCCAGCCCCTCTTCCAGGCTCGCCGAAACGCTGACGGCGCGGCGCTGGCCCTCCCGGCGCAGCGAGGGCGGCACCGCCGCTTCCCTTATGGTCGCAATGGTGGACATGGGCACGTAGCGCCCGTCGCCGGTGCGGATGAAAAGCGTTTCGAGATCGCGCGGATCGTTGACCGGATTGGTGGTCGAGACCATGCGCACCGAATAGGAGGTGTCGTTGATGAAGACATTGCCCACCTTGGTGCCGTCGATCATGGCCTGCATGGTCGTGGCCAGGCCGTTGATGTCGATGCCCAGCGCATCGGCGCGGGCCCGGTCCACGGTGAGGGTCAGCTGCGGCTGGGTGGTGTCGAAATTGACGCTGACGCGCCCGAAGCGCCCATCGGCTTCCAGCGCTTCGGCAATGGTCTGGGCCGCCTCTGCCAATACGGTGTAATCCGAGCCGGCCACCGCAAATTGCAGGCCCGAGCCGCCCCCACGAATGCCCAGGCTGTTGCCCTGGCGGACCGAAGCGCGCACCCCGGGCACCTGCGTCATCAGGTTCGTTATCTCGGCGGTGATCGCCTGCTGGCTGCGGGCCCGCTCGTCCCAGGGGGCCAGGGTCAGGGTCATGAAACCGCCATTGCCCCAGCCCGAAAGCACGAAAAGCGCCCTGGCCTCGCCGCTTTCGAGATATGGCTGGAGCATGGCCTCCACCTGCCCCAGCCGCGTGCGCACGAAATCCAGGCTGGCCGTATTGGGCGCCGAGACATTGATGCTGACCACCGAGCGGTCTTCGGGCGGGGTGATTTCCTGCCTTATCTGGCCATAGACGAAAAAGGCCGAACCGGCGAAAAGCGCCGCGACCAGCAGCACCACGGCCGGATTGCGCAGCGCCAGGCGCAGGGTGACGCGATAAAGGCTGCCAAAGGCGCGCCCCACTGCCCCGATGGGACCGCCATGGCCGCCCTGGTCGGCATCGTCCTTGAGAAAGCGCGAGGCCACCATCGGGCCCATGGAAAGGGCAACGATGGAGGAAAGCAGAACCGCAATGGCCAGGGTAAAGCCGAATTCGCGAAACAATTGCCCCGTCTGCCCTTCGAGAAAGGACAGCGGCACGAACACGGCCACCAGCGTCAGCGTGGTGGCGATGACGGCGAAGAACACCTCCTGGGTGCCGAGCACGGCGGCTGCGCGAGGCCCCGCGCCAAGATGCTTGCGGCGCACGATATTTTCCAGGACCACGATGGCGTCGTCAACCACCAGGCCGGTCGCCAGCACCAGCGCCAGCAGGGTGATGATATTGAGCGAAAAGCCAAACAGATACATGCCGGCCACCGCTCCAAGAAGGGCGATGGGCATGGAGATGGCCGGCACGATGACCGCCCGCCAATCGAGCAGGAAAAGGTAGATGATGACGATCACCGCCACCAGCGCCACGATCAGAGCCACTTCCACCTCGTGCAGCGCGCCCTGGATGAACACGGCTTCGTCGCTGGAAATCTTGACATGGACGCCCGGCGGCAGCGTGCGGTTGAGCGTCTCGACGGCGGCATGGACGGCTTCGGAAATGGCAATGGTGTTGGATTGGGCCTGCCGGACGATACCCAACCCGATGCCCGGCCGCCCATCGGCCCGGATCGAGGAGGTGCTGGCGGCGGCATCGAACACCACGGTGGCGACATCGCCGAGCAGCGTCCTGCCCTTGATGGGCAGGCGCTCGAAATCGGCGGGGCTCGTCACTTCCGAAAGCGCCCGAACCGAGATGTTCTGGTTGGGCCCATTGATGGACCCTGCGGGCGCATCCAGAGCGATAGTCGAGACGGCATTGCGTATATCGGCAACGGTGAGGCCCCGGCTGGCGAGCTTGAGCGGATCGATATCGATCTCGAAACTGGATTGCCGTGTGCCGTAGACCTGGACCTCGGCCACCCCGTCAATGGCGCCGAGCCGCTCGGCGATGATGGTCTCCACCACCTCACTGAGCTCGGAGACGCTGAGGCTATCCGAGGTCACCGCCAGTTGCATCACCGCCTGGGCGTCGCTGTCGGATTTGAAGATCACCGGGTCGTCGGCCCCCTCGGGCAGGCTGCGAGTCACCCGGCTCAGCGCATCGCGCACATCGGAGGTGGCGATGTCGAGATTGGTGCTCTGGGTGAATTCCAGCGTCACGCGGCTGCTGCCCACCGAAGAGCTGGAGGAAATGGCCGCGACACCCTGCACGCGGGCTACGGCGCCTTCCACCGTCGCGGTAATTTCGCGATCCACCGTTTCGGCGGCTGCGCCCGGAAAGCTGGTGGAAATGGACAGGACCGGCCGTTCGACGCTGGGCAATTCGCGCACTTCGATGGCGAGCAGCGCCGCCAGCCCTGCCACCATGATGAGCGCGTTGATGACAATGGCCATGACCGGCCGGCGCACGAAAAGGCTGGCCAGCATGCCGCCGCGTTCATTCTTGCCGGCAATGGACATGGCGTGCCTCCTCCTCAGCGCGCGGGCGGGACCGGCGCTTCCTCGGCGCCCGGCCCTTCGAGCACCCGGACCGGCGCGCCCTCGCTCAACTGCAATATGCCTTCGGTGATGATGGCGTCGCCCGGTTCGAGATCGGCCCGCACCAGAACGCCGTCGCTATTGCGCTGCACGATCTCGGCCATGACCCGCACCGCCTTTCCGTCTTCATATTTCCAGACATAGGAGCCTTCCGCCGACCACAGGATCGCCAGCGGATTGACCGCCGGATAGACCTCTCCGGGAAAGCCCAGGGAAACCGAAAAGCTCATGCCGGCGCGCAGGGCATTGTCGGGATTGGGTATTTCGGCCTGCACTTGCAGCGTGCGGCTGGCCGGATCGATGCGATTGTCGATCACCGAGATAGTGCCTTTGAAACTGCGCCCCGGCAAGGCGATGGCGCTGACGCTCACCGCCATGCCGGTCTCGATCTGGGCGGCGTAGCGCTCGGGCACCCAGAAATCGATGAGAATGGCGGAGGTATCGTCGATCGTGGTCACGGCGGTCTGGGCACCGACATAATTGCCGGGCGTCACGCGGATGAGGCCGATCGCACCGGCGATTGGGCTGGCGATGGTACGCCGTTCCAAAGCCAGCTCGGCATTGCGCAGGGCGAGCTGGGCATTGGCATCGGCCAGCTCGGCGGCGGCCAGGGCACTGCCGGCCACCACATTGGAGTTGGCCAGGCCGGTCACGCGTCCCAGAGTTGCAGCGGCATCGGTTGCGGCAAGCATGGCCCGGTTATAGTCGATCTGCTCGCCTGCCGCGTCGAAACGGGCAATGACGTCGCCGGCCGCGACGCTCTGTCCCGGACGCACCAGCACCTCGGCCAGGGTGCCGGCGCTTGCCGCCATGACGGTGACGGAGCGCACTGGCGAACCCTCGCCCACGGCGCTGAGCGTGTCGTTGATGGTGGCCATGACGACTTCGGTCGTCACCACCGTGCTGAGGCGGCCGGCACCGCCACCGAAGCGAGGTCCGCCCGGCCCGCCGCCCCGCGCCGCCTCAGCCTGCGGAGCCGGCCCGAAGGGCAGGACGATGCCCACCCTTGCCAGCGTTTCGGGAGCACCCGGCACGAAAAAGAGCCAAGCGAAGCCGGCAACGAAAAGAAGAGCGAGCGAGGCCAGAAATTGCCGGATCAAGCCAAACCTCTGCGACAGTTTGTGGAAACGGGTGGGGATTCGGCGAATCCTAGCAGCGGCGGTCCCGCAGCGACATTACAAAACGGTAATCTGCCGGCGCTGCACCTGCAAGAACGCCGGCAGGGAACTCATGTTCTGGCTTATCCGTTGCCTTGCAAGGCGCCGAATGGCGACCTGGAGGAGCGCGCATGGCACCCAGGACATTCTGGAAGGGCTACCTCAAGCTCTCGCTCGTCACCTGTCCCGTGGCGATGATGCCCGCGACCCTGCCCGATGAACGGGTCCGCTTTCACACCCTCAACGCCAGAACCGGCAATCGCGTCGTCAGCCAATATGTCGACGCGGTGACCGGCAAGCCGCTGGGTGAGGACGACGAGGTCAAGGGCTATCGGCGTGGCGAAGACGACTATGTGATGCTGGAAGAGGAAGAACTCGATGCGGTGGCGCTGGACAGTACGCGCACCATCGACATCGCCACCTTCGTACCCCGCGACGCCATCCAGTGGATCTGGTACGATACGCCCCATTATCTTCTCCCCGACGATCCGGTGGGCGAGGAGGCTTTTTCGGTGATCCGCAATGCCATGGCGTCCACCGGAACGGTCGGCATTTCGCGGCTGGTGCTCTATCGCCGCGAGCGCGCCCTGATGCTGGAGCCGCGCGGAAAGGGCATCATCCTCTGGACCCTGCGATATGGCGACGAAGTGCGCAGCGAAGGCGATTATTTCCACCCCCTGTCCAGGAGCAACCAGGACCCCAGGCTCATGGCGATGGTCAAGACGCTGATCGAGGAGCGGTTGGTGTCCTGGAATGCGAAGCTGGTTGATGACCCGGTGCAGGAAAAGCTGCTGGACATCATTGCCGCCAAGAAGAAGGGCAGGAAGCGCCCCGCCGGGCCCGAGGCGGAATCCGGGAGCAGGCCCGGCAACGTCATCGACATCATGGATGCGCTTCGCAAGAGCATAGGCGCGGAAGCGAAACGCAAACCCGGCTGAACCGCCCGAGGACGCTATTGCTTCTGCCGTCTGGAGAGGCCCTGCAGGGCGAGCGGCGCTGCGGCGGCACTGAACGCTTCCCAGGGATCGCTCCTCAATGCGGCGAGGCGGGTCGGCGTATTTTCGACCGTGAAATAGGCCGGGCCGATACCGGGGCTCAACTCCTCCCAGGCCAGCGGCATCGACACAGCGGCGCCGGGCCGGGCACGCGGAGAATAAGGCGCAACGGCGGTCATGCCGCGCTGATTGCGCAGATAGTCGATGAGAATTTTACCGCGCCGCTTGGACTTGGAAATGGTCGCGACATAGCGTCCGGGACTATCGGCGGCCATGCTGTCGGCCATGGCCTTGGTGAACGCCTTGACCGCGGCCCAATCGGCCTTTGGCTTGAGGGGCACGACCACATGCAAACCCTTGCCGCCCGAGGTCTTGACGAAGGCGACGAGGCCCGCATCCTCAAGGCGCGTGCGGATCTCTTCCGCCGCCGCGATCACCGCCTTCCAGGCGACATCTTCTGCGGGGTCGAGATCCATGACGATCCGGTCGGGCCGCTCCCAATCGCCCAGGGTCGAGCCCCAAGGATGGATTTCGAGCGCGGCGGCCTGAACCAGCCCCATCAGCCCATCGAAATCATTTATGGCGACGAAGGGCTCGCCCTGTTTGTCCTTGGGGTCGCCGACCAGAACGATATTCTTGTTGAGGCCCTTCCAGGCATGCTTCTGGAAGAATTTCTGCCCATCAATGCCGGTGGGGCATCGCAGCAGCGCCAAGGGCCGGCCCACCATATGCGGGGCGGCATAGCGCCAGGCCTCGGCATAATAGTCGGCCAGCCCCTCCTTGGTGATACCCGCTTCCGGCCAATAGATGCGGTCGGGATGCGTAAGCGCGACCCGACGCTTTTGATGCCGGGGCGCCGCTGCCCGGCTCCCTGGACTTTCGCGGACGATCTCGCTTGCGGGCTTGTCCTCCCGCAGGCCGCGAAACGAAGCGTGACGAAGATGGCCATCGGCGGTCCAGGCGCGAAATTCGACCTCCGCCACCAGTTCGGGCCGCACATAGCGCACCTGCCGGGATTCCTCTGCGGTGAGCGCGGTGTCGAACGGGCTTTGCTCAATTCGCATGCGCTCGAGCCGTTTGAAGAGATCCTCGGCGACAGCGCCGCTAAAACCCGTCCCAACCCGACCGACATGGTCCAGCCTGCCCTGCTGATGGACGCCCAGAACCAGCGAGCCGATGGCCTGGCGGGCCGTGGAGGACGGTACATAGCCGGCAATGACGAATTCCTGGCGTGCCGAGCATTTCGACTTCACCCAGCTTCGTCCCCGGCCCGACCGATAGGGCGCATCGCGGAGCTTGGAAACCACCCCCTCCAGGCTCAGCCGGCAGGCATGGCGCAGCACCAGCTCGCCATTCTCGACAAAATGGCTGCTGAAGCGGACGAGGCCCGGCGCGGGGCCGATGATCTGCTCCAGCAGCGCCTTGCGGTCCAGCAAAGGCAGGCGGGAAACGTCGAAGCCATCCAGATGCAGCAGATCGAACCCGTAATAGACGAACCGGTCTGACCGCCCGGCGCTGAGATCGGCCTGCAGGGCCGAAAAATCCGAGGCGCCCGCCGCGGTTTCGACCACCAGCTCGCCATCGATCAGCGCCCGTCCCACCGGGAGGGCCTGAAGCGCGGCAACGATGTCCTTGCCGAATTTTTTTGTCCAGTCGAGGCCGCTGCGCGTCAGCAGCCGAACCCGCCCCGCTTCGAGACGCGCCTGAAGCCGATAGCCATCGAACTTTATCTCGTGAACCCACTGCTCCCCGCCGGGCGGCGCCGCTACCAGCGTGGCCAGGGCCGGTTCGACGAAATCCGGCAGCGGAGCCTTTTTCACTCCCTTCAAGGACGACGGGTCAGGCAGCGCTCCATTTTCTTCGAAGGCAGGCGGCTTTTTTGCATGCGCCGAGGCAGGCGCAGCCTTTTTTCCGATCCGGCCGGTGCGCGACGACCAGCCCGGCGCCTCGCCGGCAACATCCTCGATGTCCCGGCCGGTTTTCACCGATTGCGGGCGTTCTTCCAGTATGTCCGGGTCACCAGCCTGCCGGGCGGCCTCGTCCTCGGCCTTGACGAGCAGCCAGTTCTCACGCTTTTCGCCGGGCTTGCGCTGCATTTTCACCAGATGCCAGCGGCCGGAGAGTTTTTCTCCCTTGAGCTCGAATTCCAGATGTCCCTTGGCGTAGGCCTTGTGCGCGTCCCCGATGGGCATCCAGCTTCCCCGGTCCCAGACGATCACCGTGCCTCCGCCATATTCCCCTTTGGGGATCGTGCCTTCGAAATCGCCATAGTCGAGCGGATGGTCCTCGACACGGACGGCGAGCCTCTTTTCTCCCGGCACCAGGCTCGGCCCGCGCGTAACCGCCCAGCTCTTGAGCACGCCATCCATCTCCAGGCGAAAATCGTAGTGGAGGCGCGTGGCCGCATGCTTTTGGATGACGAAGATATTTCCCTTGGTCCGCGACTTCCGGCCTTTCGGTTCCGGGGTGGCGCTGAAATCGCGCTTTCGGCGATAGGTTTCGAGCGTCGCCATGGATCAGCCCGCCTTGCGTCGGGCCGGCCGAGCCCCGGCCTTCTTGCCGCCGATGGCGGCGCTTTCCCGCAGCGCCGCCATCAGATCGATGACCCCTTCTTCCCTAGGCGCCTTTCGCGGCCGGATCGCCCTGCCTTCCAGCTTGGCTTTGACCAGGTCGGCCAAGGCCGCTTCGTAGCGATCATCGAACGTAGCAGGGTCGAATGTGCCGCTCTTGGTCCTGATGATATGTTCGGCCAGCTCCAGCATCTCCTCCTTGATCGGGAGAGCAGGAATAGCCCGGAACGCATCGGCAGCGGCGCGCACCTCGTATTCGAAATTGAGCGTCGTCGCGATCAGGCCCTCTCCGTGAGGGCGAACCAGCACGGTGCGAACGCGCCGGAACAGGACCGTCCGGGCCAGGGCAGCGACCTTTTTGACCCGCATCCCTTCCCTGATCAGCCCATAGGCTTCCTCGCCTTCGCGCTCGGCGGGGGCCAGGTAATAGGGCCTGTCGAAATAGACGTCGTCGATGTCGACACAGGGGGTGAAGGCAAAGACGGAGAGCGTCTTGTCGCTTTCCGGCACGGCAGCCGCCACCTCCTCGGGATCGAGCATAACATATTCGCCCGAGCCGGTTTGGTAGCCCTTGGCCTGATCGTCGCGATCCACCGGCTTGCCGGTCTCGCTGTCGACGAACTCGCGGCGCACCCGGTGCCCCGTCGCTCGATTGAGGGTGTGAAAGGCGATGCGCTCGGAGGTGGAAACAGCCGTGTACAATGCCACCGGGCAATTCACCGCGGCAATCTTGAGAACGCCCTTCCAGTTCGCCCTTGGCGCCAAACCGGCCTCCTGTGCAACAGGAAAGGAAAACGGGCTTCAAGCGCGCTTCGTTCCCCGGCCTTGGCCAGCGAGGGGAACGGCAGGGCGGCGGGACGCCGGAACGCTCCGCCGCCCTGGGTGTCAGAATTGCGGGTCGAGAATCAGTGAAACCTCGTCATCGCTCAGCGTGTAGCCATAGAAGCGGCTATAATAGCTCTTGATTTCATCCTCGATGGCGTAATGGGCAAAAAGCTCCGGCTGGTTCTTCTGGGCCATCCACTTGAGCATCAGCGGCGCGTCGGCGCTGGGCGGATACCACTGGAAGATGCCTTCGGGAATCTTGTGGACGCGCCTGTCCTGCACCGCCTTGACATGACTCCAATCCTGGCCCGGCACGCGGTTTTCATAAAGATCCTCGGGCTTGGTGGGCGAGAAATTCGAGATGAAGATCACGTCGGGATCGAGCGAATAGATCTGCTCCATGTCGATATCGGCAAGGGGTGCGAAATCCGCCGGCGCCAGATTGCGCGCTCCCGACTCGACCACCCAGAAATTGCCGAAATGGCCGGCGCCGTTGACCTTGAGGGACTTTTCCTCCAGCCGGGCGAAGAAAAGAGCCCCGGGCTTTTCCGCGTCGGCCAGCGTTGCGACCCGCGCACGGGTTTCTTCCAGCGCGACCTGCCCATAGGCGATGATCTCGGCGGTACGCTCTTCCTGCCCCGCCACCTGACCCAGCAGCTCCATCCAGCCGCTATAGGTCTGGATGACGTTGCCGCCCGAATTGGACAGCACATCCATGGCAAGCACGGGAATATTCGTACGCTCGACCTCGGCGATGGCCGGCATGGTTTCATAGGAGACGAAGACATCGGGGGAAAGACGCAGCAATTCCTCGATATTGACCGAATTCCCCTGGGTGAAGCCGGTCTCGGCATCAAGAAGGCTAGGCGCGATGCGGCCGAGCAGGGCCCGTTCGGCCATGCGCATGGAATCGGGGTGCATGCCCACGATTTCGTCGGCGGAACCGGTGGAAATGAACCAGGCGGAAGGGAAAGGCAGGAATTCGGTGGCGATGCGCTCGATATCGACCGGCAATTCCACCGTACGTCCCATGCGGTCGGTGACGGCATGAGTGTCCTGGGCCAGGGCCGGCAGGGCGAACAGGGCGGTTCCGGCGAGAAGGGCGACGCTATAGGCGGGAAGGTTCATGGGGTTACATCTCCATGTGGGCGGGGGATGGCCGGTCGAGCGAGACCGGATAGATGGCGCGCAGGATGCGGCCTTCCGCATCGATGGTGTCGATGCGGGCATTGACGCCGAAACAGGCGCGGATGGCCTCTTCGGTCAGGATCGCTTGGGTGGGTCCGAAGCGATGTATGCCATCCGCGCCCAGCATCAGGACCGAGTTGGCGATGCGCAGGGCATGGTTGGGGAAATGCGTGTTCATCACGCAGATCATCCGGTCCTCGCGCGCCAGCCGTTCGATGATGTCGAGGATGATGAGCTGCTTCTTGAAGTCGAGATGCGATTCCGGCTCGTCCAGAAAGAGGATGGAAGGCTCGCCAGCCAGGGCACGGGCGATGAACACCAATTGCAGCTCGCCACCGCTGATGGCGTTGCAATAGGCCTTGGCCAGGTGCCCGATCTCCAGCCGGTCGAGCACGCGGCGGGCCAGCGCGATATCCTCCGCGCTCGGCCTGGCGAAGGTGCCCAGATGCGCCGAGCGGCCCAGCAGCACCATATCGAGCACGCTATAGGCGAAGGCATTGGCGCGCGCCTGCGGCACATAGCCGATATGGCGCCACAACTCACGCTCGCCATAGGCGGACAGCGGCTTGCCCTTGATGAGGGTTTCACCCTGCTGCCAGGCCATCATGCCGGTGATGGTGTTGAGCAGGGTGGTCTTGCCCGCGCCGTTGGGGCCGAGCACCGCCATGATCTGGCCGGGGGAAAGATCGAGCTCAAGCCCGGAGAACAGCGGCTGGCCCGGCTTGTGGCCATAGCTGCCATTGCGAATGGAAAGGGTCATGACCAGCCTCCCTTCGCCCTCTTGAGCAGATAGGCGAAGAATGGCGCGCCGATGATGGCCGTTAGGATGGAAAGCGGGATTTCGGCGCTGGTGGCCGTGCGGGCGATGGTGTCGATCAGCAGCAGATAGATAGCACCGATGGAAACCGAGGCAGGGATCAGGGCCGAATGGTTGGCGCCCACCAGCATGCGGGCGACATGGGGAATGACGAGACCGACCCAGCCGATGATGCCGGCCAGCGACACCGTCGTCGCCGTTACCAGCGTTGCCGCCACGATCACCACCCAGCGCATCACCTGCACATTGGTGCCCAGCGACCTGGCCTCGACTTCCGAAAGCGAAAGCACATTGAGCCGCCAGCGCAGAGCCCAGAGGGCCGCAATGCCGATGGCGATCAGCGGCGCACCCCAGGCCAGCATCTCATAGGACGAGGAGGTGAGGCTGCCCATCAGCCAGTAGACGATGGTGGGCAGGGTATCGTTGGGGTCGGCGACGTATTTGAGCAGCGACAGCAGCGCCTCGAACATGGCCGCCGTAATCACACCGCCCAGGATCAGCATGAACAGCGATGAACGCCCGCCGCGCCGGGAGATCCACAGGGCGACCATCATGGCGACGATGCCGAAGATCAGCGCTCCGACCGGCACGAAGGCCATGTGGCGGAAAATGAGAATGGTCAGCGCCGCCCCAAAGCCCGCGCCCGAGGAAACGCCCAATATATGCGGGCTGACCAGCGGATTGCCGAACAGGCCCTGGAAGGCAGCGCCCGCCACCGCCAGTCCGCCCCCGATCAGCAGCGCCATGAGGACGCGGGGCAGGCGGATATTGAGCACCACCGTTTCTTCCACAGCCTCCCAGTAAGGCTCGATCGGCACCACCTTGCTGGCCAGGATGGATAACGCATTGCCAGGGCTGACCATGTATCGCCCAAGGCAAAGAGCGATGATCGCCAGCGCGGCGGGAAGGACTATGAGCGCCACCGTAACAAGCCGGTCCCGGGGTGGGTGGCGGGCACGCGAAAGCGATACGGCTGCATCGGTCACGATGCACCGTCCGCGGCAAAAGCAGCAGGCATGACTGTAATCCGGAAATTTCTGCGCCGCTTCACGGCACGGCACCGTTTATATACATAAAACATGTATATGAAAGTCATGTTTTATGGAGGCCGCATGCCAATTTGTCGCGGGGCCGGTTCAAATGCCGCACCAAGGCGGCATATGCAACGCCGCCCCTTGCAAGGGGCGGCGTTTCCGCCGGCTCAATGGGAATGCAGCCACCGGCGGGGTCTACGGGAGGAGCTCCGTTTTTGCTTTATTCGCCGAAAGCCCCAAAGAAGAGGGCGTCGAGGCGGTATTCGAGCGGTCGTAGCACCTCGGCATGGACCATGCCCGAGAGCCGCGCCTGCTGCGCTTCGGCAATCAGCCCTTCCACATGAGCGCGGATCACCGCCTTCTGATCCTCGGGCAGCGCCGAACCATCAAGCCGAGCCAGCGGCTCGGCGAACACGGCGTTGAACTCGCCCTCGGGAATGGTCGCCATATAGCCGGTGGCCACCGCCTCATAGGCGATCCGCCAGCCCTGGCGATCAAAACCGGCGGCAGGGATCAGCGAGACCCCAAGCGAGTCATAGTCATAGAAGATATCGGCGGCGTCGACGACCATGCCCTCGCCCATCTCCTCAGCCAGTTGCTCCACGATCCCCACCACGGCCTCGGCTTCGGCGGAAGTGAGTGCCTGGGCGGGCGCCGTCAGGGCGAGCAGCGCAAGCGCCGCTCCCCCCACCATATTATGGTTCATCATCGTCTAGAAACTTCCTTTCAGTCCGACCGAAGCGGTCAGCGTGGGATCGCGGCCAGAGCTGGCCAAATGGGTGGAGGCGGACAAAGAGACCTTGCTGGAGAGAGCGTGATCTATCTCCGCCCCGGCGCGTGCCCAGGTCTGGGCCTGGGAGCCCCCGCCCAGCGAAAAATCGAACAGGCCGGGCACATGCCCCTTGGCTGCCGCACCCGTGCCGGTGCGGTGCGCCACCTCCAGCGTGGTGCTGAGCCGGGTCTGGGTGGACAGCTCGGTGACGGCAATGACGCCCATGCGGATATCGGCATGGGTAAGGTTCTGCGCATCGAACACCGCCGGGAACGGGCCACCGCTTTCGCTGTAACCATCCACATGCAACCCGCCAATGGCCAGCGAGGCAAAGGGATGCAGGCTGGTCTTGCCGATCACCGCCGCTTCGAGCCAGTCGGCCCGCAGGCGCACAACGCCGCCAATGGCATTCGCCTGGCCCCGCGACATCGCCGTGGCCGCGCCGTTGGAATAAGCCCGATCGATATTGGCCTGCCAGCCGCCCAGCATTCCGGTCAGCGAAAGCAGAAGCGGCGTGCCATCGGGCTGCCAGTCGATTTCGCTGAGGATATATTGCCCGGCCATGCGGACGGAGCCGCCCATGGCCAGATCCTGCCAGGAGCCGGAGGCGCCCGCCGCCGCGCCGATGCGCATATTGCCGCCGGCCAGATCGGCGCAGGCGCCCATTTCGGCCAGCGCCAGCCCGGTGGCGGAGGGGCCGTGATGGGCAAAATCGCCGGTGGCCCAAGCGCACAAATCGCCCGAAAGGCTGGGCGCCAGCATCAGCGGGCGATGATGGGCCCCGTTGACCGGAAGCCAGGTGAGAAACTCGCCGGCATCGGCGATGCCCGCAGCGGCAAAAAGTGAGCGCTGATATTCGCCCACATTCATCAGCCCGCCGCCATGTTGGCCGTCCACGCGCGCGATATAGCCCTGATAGAGCGCATCCTGCGGATCGCCCTCGTACAATTGCCCGACGATGACATTGCCATCATCCGAAATGCCATTGGCGTGTTTCAGCACCTTCCCGCCCAGCTCGACACCGTGGCGGGTCAGCCAGTCATTCACCGATTCCATGCCAGTGTCTTCCGACCAGCGGAAGGCCAGCTCCAGATCGTCGGCATTCATGGAAAGGCCCACGGCCCAGACGCCGTCGCGCGTCACCGCCGTGGCCCAGCTTTCCTGGCCGCCCAGCGTGCCCATATCGAGCATTTCGAGATTGCCCTGAACGCCGTTGGCCGCCCCTTCCTTCCAGCGGAAGGCCCGGTTGCGCCCGTCGGCATCGGCGGAATCGCCGACGATGACGCTGCCGTCATAGGAAGCGGCTGTGGCGGAGGACATGCCCGACATGCCGGTGAGCGAGCCGAGATTGCGGACGCCGATCTGGCCCAGATCGCCGATATCCCAGCGCACGGCCAGCGAGGCGGTGGCGTCGGCATCGCTATAGCCCACCACATAGCGGCCATTGCCCGAAATGCCTCTGGCGGCGGAGCGGCCATTGCCGTTCGGCAACTCACCCAACCGGTACATCTGCTCATTGCCGGCAACGCCGCCGGTGGCGCCCTCGACCCAGACATAGGCACGCATATTGCCCTGCCAGATGCTGTGGCCGACCACTTTGGCGCCATCGTCGGAGACACCGCGCGCGTAGCTGACCGACTCGGCGATCTGGGGCGCCAGCGTGCCCAGCTCGACGAAATCGCCACCCATGGCATCGCCGACATAACGCCAGGCGCGCATAATGTTGTTTGCGTCGTTGCCCTCGCCGACGATGACATTTCCCGCACGGTTGATCGCCCGTGCATAATTCTGCGTTCCACCCCGGCCGGGCAGTGTCAACATTTGTTCGGGCCAGTAAACCCGCGAGACATCTTGACCATTGCCATCGAGGCTGTGCCCGACCACCACGCGGCCGTCGCCGCTGATGCCGATATAGTCGTCATCACCGATGATGATGTTGCCCCCCGCTTCTGCTTTCGGGGTCATGACCAGCGCAGTGGTCGCCATCAGAACTCCGGCCAGCAGCCAGCGCCCCTCATTCCGCTTTTTCCCGGTCCCGAAAGCACGCATGGTCATGAAAGTCTCCCCGAAAGCAAAAGCCGGCCCCGAAGGACCGGCTCTGCCCACTAGGAGAACCGCGTGCTCGCCTCAACGCGCGGGCCCCGCGCGCAAAACTCATTCCCGGTGCGCATAAGCCTCCTCTTCGCCAGCGCGGTAATGGCCCGGCGTCACACCGAAGCGGCGGCGAAAGGCGGTGACGAAATTGCTCACCTGCCCGTAGCCAAGCTCCCAGGCGAGCTGCTTGAGCGGCAAGATGGAACCCTCTTCCAGTGCCCGCCGCGCCGCATCGAGCCGCGCGTCGCGCAGATAGCTGAACGCCGTCATGCCATAGAGTTCTCGGAAACCGCTGTTGAGCCGCTTGCTGGAAAGGCCGACCTCACGCGCCAGGCTTTGCAGATCGGGCGGGTTGCGCAAATCCTGGAGTAGCCTTTCGCGCGCCACGCGCACCTTGGCCAGCTCGCGCGCGCCCAGGCCCTCGGCGTCGTCACCACTGCCAAGGGTGGAAAGCTGGTGCGCCAGCATTTCGAGCACCTTGGCCTGGCGAAACAGCTTTTCCATGCGGCCCTGGTAAGGCGCGCGCAGCAGCGTGTGCCCCAGCGCCCGCAAGGGGCTTGAGAGCGGGGCCGCGTCGGCCAGGTCGTCCTTGCGTCCCTCCAGCACCAGCCGCACGGCTTCGGGCATCATGCCCTCCTCGCCCAGCAGGTCCAGCGCCTCCCCTTCCAGCCGCACCGCCACGCAGCGCCAGCCGCGCTCGGCCTCTACCTCATAACGCACCCGACGCTGCACCGGTGAAAGCACATAGAAACGCCCATCATCCCGCCATTGCCGCTCGTCGCACCCTTCCAGGCTCACCTGGCCCCGGCTGGCAAGGATGGAGCCGAGAATGAGGCGGCCATGGCCCGGCTCGCCGCCATCGACATCGATGCCGAAGCGGCTGTTTCCGGTTGCTTCGCTGCGATAGAGCCAGATGCCGGGCAGCACCGGCGTTTCCTCCATATAGGCCTTGATATCGCCGCGCCGGAACCGGACGCGCTCCACATCGCGGAAATCGTAGGGTACCGAACAATCGCCGCTCGAAAACAGCCAGTCCGCCATCTTCCGCCTCGGTCTGATGAAACGGCGGACGCTACGGCAATTTCCGGCGCTGTCAACATCGTCTAGACAAGGCCGTACTAAGCCTCGGAAAAACAAAGCTATTCCGCCGGCACCAACCGGATGAGGGCGCCGTTTTCCGCATCGGTGAGGATCATCACCGCGCCATCCTCGGCGATATCGACATCGCGAATACGCCCCTGCCCCTGTAGGTAGCGGGCTTCGCCGGTGACGCGCTCGCCCTCGAGAGTAAGACGTATCAGCGCCTGGCTTGAAAGCCCGCCGATCAGCAAATCGCCCTTCCAGCCGGGGAACAGCGCGCCATCGTAAAAGACCATGCCGCCGGGGGCGATCACCGGGTCCCAATAGTAGACCGGTTGCTCCATGCCCTCCTGCGCGGTGATGCCTTCGCCGATGGGGCGGCCATTATAATCCTGCCCATAGGTGATGACTGGCCAGCCATGGTTGCGCCCAGGCCGGGGATGGTTGAGCTCGTCCCCGCCACGCGGACCATGTTCGGCGGTCCACAGCGTACCATCCGCTGCCAACGCCGCCGATTGCAGATTGCGGTGGCCATAGGACCAGATTTCCGGCGCACCGCCCGCGATGGCTGGATTACCCGGAGCCGGCCCGCCCTCGGGATCGATGCGCAGCACCTTGCCGATATGAGTGCCGACATCCTGCGCGAGGATGCGGGATTGGGAAGTATAACGGTCGCCAGAGGAGACGAAGAGCATGCCATCGCCATCGAAGACCAGCCGCGAGCCGAAATGGGCGGTGGAGGCCCATGCCGGGTTCTGCTGGAAGATCACGCGCACATCGGTGAGTGCGCTACTGTCCTCCGAGAGCGTACCTGTGGCCACCGCCGTTCCATTGCGACCCTCGCCACGCGGTTCGGCAAAGCTCCACCACACCCGGCGCGTTTGCGCGAAATCGTCTCCTATGACGACGTCGAGCAAGCCACCCTGCCCTCGCGCATCGACCGGCGGCAAACCGGCGACCGGCTCGGAGATGCTCCCATCTACGCCGATCAGGCGCAGCCGTCCCGGCCGTTCGGTGACCAACCAGCTTCCATCGGGAAGCTGATCCATTCCCCAGGGATGCACCAACCCTTCCGCGAGAATCTGCATTTCCAGTTCGAGGGCATCTTGAACGGTCGGCGCGCGCGTCTGTCCCTCGAATGCGGGACGTTGATCAGGCGCGTTCGGCGCGGCGGCATTGAAATCCTGGGCGAAGCCGGAAGGCACAAGCATTGCTCCCAAAGCAATGGCAGCGCCCAGCTCGCAGGCGATTCGATGCTGCGCGTGATATTGCATGGCCGGCTCCTCCTGATGTCCGATCCCCTCGATCGCCGGTTTTGAATAACGCCACACGCCTGCAAGGGATGCAGGTGAACCTGCTGTTTATCCACAGGGCACAGGCCGTCACATGAGCTTCATATGAACGCTCTAGGGGTTCCTGCGCGACCAATACGGGTCGCAAAGAGGTTCATTTGAACATCTCCCTTTGCCAAATGAATATCGCGTTGCTACGACTTGGCACGCGAGGACGGAGATCCTTTGCTTAATAACAGGAGGAACCACCCCATGAAGAAACTGGCGCTGCTCATGACGACCGGCGTGATCGCCGCTCTTGCCTACGCACCCCACGCCACCGCGCAAACCGAAATCTCGTGGTGGCACGCGCTCGATGCCGAGCTGGGAAAAAAGCTGGAGTCGATCGCCCAGGGCTTTAACAACAGCCAGTCCGACTACAAGATCGTGACGACCTACAAGGGCACCTATCCCGAAACCCTGACCGCCGCCATCGCGGCGTTCCGCGCCAATGAGCAGCCTGCCATCGTACAGGTATTCGAAGTGGGCACCGGCACGATGATGGCGGCCAAGGGCGCGGTGAAGCCGGTTTATGAGCTCATGACCGAAAATGGCCAGCCCTGGGACCCGACCTCGTTCCTGGCCCCGGTCGTCGGCTATTATTCGGACACTGACGGCAACATCCTGTCGCTGCCGTTCAACTCGTCCACCCCGATCATGTATTACAACAAGACCGCCTTCGAGAAGGCCGGGCTTGATCCCAATGTTCCGCCCAAGACCTGGGCCGAAGTCGAATCCTTCATGAACCAGATCGTCGATTCGGGCGCAGCCAAGTGCGGCCTGAGCAGCGCCTGGATTTCGTGGATCCAGCTCGAGAACCTCTCCGCCATCCATGACCAGCCCTACGGTACGTTGGAAAACGGCTTTGGCGGCCTGGGCACTGAATTCACCTTCAATGGCCCCGTGCAGGCCAAGCACTGGGAAAACCTCAAGAAATGGTCGGATGCCGGGCTTTACCAATATGGTGGCCCCGTAGGTGGACCGGATGCCGCGCCGAAATTCTATTCGGGCGAATGCGCCATCTACATGAATTCCTCGGGGTCGCGCGCCGGCGTGATCGCCAATTCGAAGGATTTCGAAGTCGGCTTTGCGCCCCTGCCCTATTATGACGACGTGATCGCAGAGCCGAAGAACTCCATCATCGGCGGCGCCACGCTGTGGGTGCTCAACGGCAAGAGCCCCGAAGTCTACAAGGGCGTGGCCGAATTCTTCACCTATCTGAGCCAGCCGGAAGTGCAGGCCGATTGGCATCAGTTCACCGGCTATCTGCCGATCACCAATGCCGCCTTCGAACTAGGCCAGCAGCAGGGTTACTATGCTGCCAACCCCGGCTCCGACGTGGCGATCAAGCAGATCACCCGGGGCACCCCGACCGCCAATTCCAAGGGTATCCGCTTCGGCAATCTGAGCCAGGCCCGTACCGTGGTGGATGAGGAATTCGAAGCCCTGCTGGCCGGCACCAAGACCGCCCAGGAAGCGCTGGATTCGGCCGTTGCCCGCGGCAACGAAATCCTGCGCGAGTTCGAAACGGCCAATCAGTAAAACACCCCTAGCCGGGGCCGGATGATATCCGGCCCCGTTTTCCATGCGTCAGCTGGCGGATTGCCGTGCCCGGCTTTCCGTCAGCAGCCCGTGCGAGGACACATGCAGACCAAACGCACCATATTCCCCAATAAGCTTCTGCCTTACGCGCTGCTGGTGCCGCAATTGGCGATCACGCTGATCTTCTTCATCTGGCCTGCCCTGCAAGCGATGAAATCCTCGTTCGAGCGCGAGGACCCCTTCGGGTTCAAGACCAGCTTCATCTGGTTCGACAATTACCGCAAGATTTTCGCCGACCCGAACTATCTCGGCTCGCTGGGCCGTACCGCCATCTTCGCCCTGTCGGTGACGCTGCTGGCGATGATCGTCTCCCTGCTGCTGGCGGTCGCCGTCAACCGGCTGCTGCGCTCGGGCAAGATCTACACCACCCTGCTGGTCTGGCCCTATGCCGTGGCGCCGGTAGTGGTGGGGATATTGTGGTGGTTCATCTTCAATCCATCCATCGGCATCGCGCCCTATATCCTGCGCGGCATGGGGATCAACTGGAACCATCGCATCGATGGCAGCCAGGCGATGATCCTCATCATCATCGCCGCAGCCTGGAAGCAGATCTCCTATAATTTTCTCTTCTTCGTGGCCGGCCTGCAATCGGTGCCCCAATCGCTGATCGAGGCAGCGGCCATTGATGGCGCGGGACCCTTCAAGCGTTTCTGGACGATCGTGTTTCCGTTGATCTCGCCCACGACCTTCTTCCTGCTCATCATCAACATGAACTATGCCATGTTCGACACTTTCGGCATCGTCGACGCCACCACCATGGGCGGCCCGGCGCAGGCAACCAACATCCTGGTCTACAAGGTCTATACCGATGGCGTTCTGAACCTGAACATCGGCTCCTCCTCGGCCCAGTCCGTCATTCTGATGCTGATCGTCATTGCACTCACCGTAGTGCAATTCCGCTTCGTCGAACGCCGCGTGCAATATTAAGGGGCTGATGCAAAGTGGTTGAAAACAGACCCTTCCTGAATTTCCTCACCCATCTGGTCCTGATTGCCGGCGTGGTGATCGTAGTGTTTCCAGTCTATCTGGCTTTCATCGCCTCCAGCCGGGGCCCGGGAGACTTCGTCAGCGGCGTCGTGCCGCTGCTGCCGGGAACACATCTGGTCGAGAACTACAGCACGATCTGGAACGAGGGCCTGTCCAGCTCGGGAGCGCCGCCGATCTGGGTGATGATGACAAATTCGCTGCTCATGGCGGTGGCCATCGCCGTGGGCAAGATCGCCATCTCGCTGCTGTCGGCCTATGCCATCGTCTATTTCAAGTTCCCGTTCCGCCTGTTGGCCTTCTGGATCATCTTCATCACCCTGATGCTGCCGGTGGAAGTGCGCATCATTCCCACCTTCAAGGTGGTGGCCGATCTGGGCATGCTCAATTCCTATCTCGGGCTGACCCTGCCGCTGATCGCTTCGGCGACTGCGACATTCCTCTTCCGCCAGTTCTTCCTGACCATTCCCGACGAACTGATGGAGGCGGCGCGAGTGGATGGAGCCGGACCGCTCAAATTCTTCCGCGATATCCTGCTTCCGCTCAGCCGGACCAATATCGCAGCGCTGTTCGTCATCCTCTTCATCTTCGGCTGGGTGCAATATATGTGGCCCCTGCTCGTGACCACGGACAGCCGCTATTACACCATCGTCATGGGCATCAAGCGCCTGGCCGCCAGCGCCGATTCCGAGCCGCTATGGCATCTGGTCATGGCCGCCGTGATCCTGGCCATGCTGCCCCCCGTCCTCGTCGTCATCTCGATGCAACGCCTGTTCGTCAAAGGCCTTGTGGAAACGGAGAAATAACAACAATGGCAAGCATCGATATCAAAGGTGTCAAAAAGGTCTATGCCGGCGCCGTCACCGCCATCCACGAGCTGGACCTGACCATTCCCGATGGGGAACTGGTGGTTCTGGTTGGCCCCTCGGGCTGCGGGAAATCCACCCTGCTGCGCATGATTGCCGGGCTCGAGACCATCACCGACGGCACAATTTCCATCGATGGCACCGTGGTCAACACCAAGGAACCCGCCGAGCGCGATATCGCCATGGTGTTCCAGAACTATGCGCTTTATCCGCATATGACGGTGCGCGGAAACCTCGAATACGGCTTGAAGAACCGCGGCACGCCCCGCGACGAGATCGACCGCAGGGTGAGCGAGGCGGCCCGCATCCTCGAGATCGATGCCTTCCTCGACCGGCGGCCCCGGCAATTGTCCGGGGGTCAGCGCCAGCGCGTCGCCATGGGCCGCGCCATTGTGCGCCAGCCCAAGGCCTTCCTCTTCGACGAGCCGCTTTCCAATCTGGATGCCAAGCTGCGCGGACA
>NZ_JAUCDN010000021.1:0-20915 GCF_034675085.1 Devosia sp. | reverse complement strand
CGATATCGGAGCGCACCGCCTCATCCTCTCCCATGGCCATGCCACATGCGAGCAGGGCAACGAGAGCGAGGGTGAGGCGGATTTTCATGATGGGCGGCCCCGGGCGAAGCGGCTGGCCGCCCCGCCAGCGATAATCATTCGAAAACGGCGTCGGGATTGCTGAGGGAATCACTGTCCTCGATGGTCACCGCATCCTGAAGCTGCAACAGGGCCACGGCGCGTTCGATGCCGCGGGTCTGGGCGATGAGCCCGTCAATCGCAGCCTGCACCACGGCATTGCCCTCGACATTGCCTTCACCGATCTGCTGGTCATAGGCTTCACCGCCTTCGGCACGCGCCGCCATCACATTCATCTTGGCGATGGTGTCATCGAGCAGCGCCTTGATCTCGCCATCGAGCGCTGCGTCCTTGTCGGCAATAACGTCGGAAAGCGAGGGGCCTTCGACCACCGAACCGTCGATGCGGACATAGTGGCCGAGATAGACATTGCGGATGCCGATGGCGTCGTTGAGGTGCGACACATGGGTGTTGTCCGAGAAGCAGTCATGCTCTTCCTCGGGATCGTGCAGCAGAAGGCCCAGCTTCATACGCTCGCCGGCCAGTTCGCCGAAGCTGAGCGAGCCCATGCCGGTCAGGATGGTGGAAATGCCCTGCTCGGGCAACGCGGCGCGGGCGGCGCCATCGGCCTGCCAATTGGCCACCATTTCCTCGAGATCGCTGACCAGCAGGCTGGTGGCGGCCTTCAAATAAGCAGCACGGCGGTCGGCATGGTCTGCGGTGGAATAGTCGGTATACGGCCGTTCGCCAGCGCCCGGCCCGGTGCCGTTCAGATCCTGCCCCCAAAGGAGGAACTCGATGGCATGGTAGCCGGTGGCGACGTTGGATTCGACCCCAGCCGCTTCCTGCAGCACGTCCTGAAGGAAAGCGGGGGTGATCTGGCTGGCATCCACTTCGCTGCCATCGATGGTAATGCGCGGATTGGCAATGACATTGGCGACGTAAAGCGCATTGCTGTCGCTTTCGCTGCCATAGCTGGCATCGACATAGTCGATGAGCCCTTCGTCGAGCGGCCAGGCATTCACCCGGCCTTCCCACTCATCCACGATCGGGTTGCCGAAACGGAAGGCCTCGGTCTGCTGATAGGGAATACGCGAAGCCTTCCAAGCGTCCTTGGCCGCCTGCAAGGTCCCTTCGCCCGGATTGGCGATCAGCGCGTCCACGGCCGCTTCGAGTGCCTTGGCCTGGGTCAGGGAATCCTCATAGCCGGCCAGCGCAATATCGGCGTAGGTGGAAAGAACGTCAGTATCTGCGGGCGCTGCCGCCAGCGCCATCGGTGCGACAGAAAGCGTTAGGGCGAGGGCAAGGCCGCGCAAAGCGGACTTTCCGAACAGGGGCATGACCGATCCTCCAATGACGTGATATAAGTGGACTATTGCAGTCATCTTCGTAAATCAACTGTCGCCATGCGGGGCGCTGCAAAAATTGACTCTGTCGTTCCTGTTTGATTATGCGCTAATCCTTCCCCGACCACGCGGAACAGATCATGGCCCGTCTCTCCCTCCTGCCCCGGCTCGGCTTCACGCTTCTTCTTTGCCTCGCAACTCCTGCGCGGGCGCAGGACGAAAGCCTCGTCATCTATAATGCCCAGCATGAAACGCTGGCGCAGGAATGGGCCAGCGCCTTCACCGAAGAGACGGGCATTCCCGTCATCCTCCGCCAGGGTGCGGATCTGGAAGTGGGCAACCAGATCGTACAGGAAGGGGCCAATTCGCCGGCTGACCTTTTCCTCACCGAAAATTCCCCCGCCATGGTTCTGGTCGACAATGCCGGGCTTTTCGAGCCCCTGCCCGAGGATGTGCTGGCCGCGGTGCCGCCGCAATATCGCCCCGGCGATGGCCACTGGGTCGGCATCGCGGCGCGCTCGACGGTCTTTGCCTATAATACCGAAAAGCTGCCCGAAAGTGGCTTGCCCCGGACGATGGCCGAACTGGCCGAGCCCCAATGGCAAGGCCGGTGGGCGGCTTCGCCCAGCGGCGCCGACTTCCAGGCTCTGATCGCCGCCTATCTGGTTCTTGAAGGGGAAGAGGCCACGGCGCAGTGGCTTGAAGGGCTCAAGCGCAATGCCCTCATCGTGCGCGGCAATCGCGCTGCCCTGGCCGCCTCCAATAATGGCGAAGTGGAAGGGGCGCTGATCTATCATTACTACTGGTTCGGCGACCGGGCCGGCACGGGCGAGAACAGCGACAAGACCGAGCTGCACTATTTCGGTCATCAGGACCCCGGCGCCTTCGTCTCGCTTTCCGGCGCCGGACTTCTGGCCTCGAGCCGGCACAAGCAGGCCGCGCTCGACTTCCTGCGCTTCATCACCGGCCCCAAGGGACAGGCGGTGCTGCGCGAGGGCCAATCCTTCGAATATACAGTGGGGGTGAACGAACCGGCCAATCCGGCACTCGTCCCCCTTTCCGATCTCGATGCCCCTCCGATCGACCCCGCCCAGCTCGACAACCGCAAGGTGGTCGAGCTGATGATCGCGGCCGATCTGCTCTAGCTCCATCGGCACGGCACATGGCTTTGAAGACCCTTCCATGCTGAGTGCGCTGTCCCTACCAGGCCGCTCCGCTTCGGGTCGGGGGCAAGCCCTGCTGCTGACGTTTGCCGCGCTGGTGGCGCTGCTCAGCCTGCTGCCGCTGGCTTTCGTAGCATGGATCGCCGTGGACAGCGGCTGGGAGACGGTGGTCCAGATGGTGTTCCGCCGTAAAGTGGGCCAGCTCCTGGTCAACAGCGCACTCCTTTTAGGCCTGGCGCTGCCGCTCTGCCTCTTCCTTTCCGTCGCGCTGGCCTTTCTGGTCGAGCGCACCGACCTGCCAGGGCGCAAGCTATGGTCCTGGTTGTTCGTCGCTCCGCTCGCGGTGCCCGCTTTCGTCCATAGCTATGCCTGGAACTCGATCGCTCCGGGCTTTCACGGGCTCTGGGCCGCCGTTCTGGTCTCGGTGCTGGCCTATCTGCCCTTTCTCTACCTGCCGGTTGCCGCGCAGTTGCGGCGCCTGGACCCCGTGCTGGAAGAGACGGCGAGCACCCTTGGGCGCACACCTGTTCAGGTGTTCTTCTCCGTCACGCTGCCCCAATTGCGCCTTGCCCTTTGCGGGGGCGGGCTACTGGTGGGGCTGCATCTGCTGGCCGAATACGGGCTTTTCGTACTCACCCGCTTCGACACCTTCGCCACCGCCATCGTCGACCAGTTCCAGGCCGTCTATAACGGGGCGGCGGCGAACCTGCTGGGGGGTGTTCTGGTGCTGGCCTGCTTTGCCCTGCTGCTGCTCGAAATCACCCTGCGCGGTGACGAGCGCTATGCCCGCGTCGGCTCCGGCGCCGCCCGGCCGGGGCGGCCGCACTCTCTCGGCGCGCTCGCCTGGCCGCTGCTTCTTGTGCTTGCCGGTTTCGTCGGGCTGACGCTAGGCGTTCCCTTTCTCACCCTGGGGCGCTGGCTGGTGCAGGGCGGAGCGGGGATATGGCGGCTGGATATCATCGGCGAGGCGCTGTGGCAGACAGCGCTGCTCGCTCTTTGCGGCGCATTCCTGACTACGCTGGCGGCCTTTCCCATGGCCTGGCTCAGCATCCGACGGCCGAGCCGGCTGCAAAAGCTGCTCGAGGCCAGCCATTATTATGTCGGCGCCCTGCCCGGCGTCATCGTTGCATTGGCGCTGGTCACCATTGCGGTGCGCTTCATCCAGCCGCTCTATCAAAGCGTGCCGACGCTTCTGCTCGCCTATATGCTGATGTTCCTGCCCCGGGCCCTGGTGGGGCTGCGCGCCAGCATCGCACAGGCGCCGATGGAACTCGAACGCGTCGCCGCCAATCTCGGCCGCCCGCCCCTGCTGGCCATCTGGCACACCACGATGCGGCTGGCCGCGCCCGGCGCCGCCGCCAGTGCAGCGCTGGTGGCCCTGGGCATCGCCAATGAGCTGACCGGCACGCTGATGCTGGCACCCAACGGCACGAGGACGCTGGCCATGCGTTTCTGGAGCTATACCAGCGAGCTCAATTTCGCCGCTGCGGCGCCCTATGCGGTATTGATGGTGGCGCTGTCGCTGCCGCTGGTCATCCTGCTGCGCGTCGAAGCCGATGCGAGGCCCGTGCGATGAGCGAGCTCGTCCTTTCCGCCTTGAGCAAATCCTATGGGCACGTCGTTGCCGTCAACACGGTCGATCTTGCTGTTCCCGCCGGGGCGCGCATGGCCATTGTCGGCCCCTCGGGCTCGGGCAAGACCAGCCTTCTGCGCCTGATCGCCGGCTTCGAAGCCCCCGATGCCGGCCGGATCCTGCTTAGAGGAGAGCCGCTCAATGGCGAAGCTGGCTTTGTTCCCCCGCATCGCCGCGACATCGGCTATGTCCCGCAGGAAGGGGCACTTTTCCCCCATCTGTCCATCGCGGCCAATATCGGCTTCGGCCTTGCGCGGACGGCTGGCCGGCAAGAGCGGGTGGCAGAGCTGTTGCAGCAGGTGGGCTTGCCGCCCGATTTCGGCTCACGCCGGCCGCATGAACTTTCCGGCGGCCAACAGCAACGCGTCGCCCTGGCACGCGCCATGGCTCGCAAACCGCGCATCATGCTGCTGGACGAGCCGTTTTCGGCGCTCGATGCCGGTCTGCGCGAGGCCATGCGCGACATGGTGGCCGCGATATTGGGCGAGGCGGGCATCACCACCATCCTGGTCACCCATGACCAGGCCGAAGCCCTGTCCTTCGCCCACCTGCTCGCGGTGATGCGCGAGGGGCGCCTTATCCAGTCCGGCACTCCGCAATCGCTCTATCTGCATCCGGTCGATCCGGCGACAGCGCGGTTTCTCGGCGAGGCCATCATTCTTCCCGCCATGGTGGAGGACGGATTGGCCCATACATTGCTCGGCCCGGTACCCGTCAATGCCGCCGCAGGGCGCAAGACGATCATGCTCCGCCCCGAACAGCTCCGTCTCATGCCTGCGGAGACGGAAGGCGGTACGCGGGCGCGTGTCGTCTCACAGAGTTTCGAGGGCGCGAGCTGGCGCACCATCGTCGAGCACCTGCCGCAGCAAGAAAGCCGTGAACCGGTGCTGGAGACCGCCAGCGTCTTTACCTTGCGCGTCCCCGGCGCCGCCCCGCTGACGCCGGGCAGCCTGGTGTCGATCCGATTGACCGGCACCGCCCATGTGTTCGAGGGGTAACCCGCCCATACCGGCGGATCGCCCCTTGTCCTTGGTCTACTTGCCGAGCCAGACCGTGCCGGTGTCGTTCTGCACCGGCACGCCCACGGCGTTGCCATATTCGGTCCAGGACCCATCGTAGTTGCGCACCTCGTAGCCCAGGATGCGCTTGAGCGCGAACCAGGAATGGCTGGAGCGCTCGCCGATGCGGCAATAGGTGATGACGGGCTTGCTGCCATCGACGCCCTTATCGGCATAGATGCGGCGAATTTCATCGACCGACTTGAAGGTGCCATCCTCATTCACGATGGTGGCCCAGGGCACGTTGACGGCCCCCGGCACGTGGCCGGCGCGGATCGAGAGCTCCTTGACCCCTTCGGGTGCGAAAATCTTGCCGGAATATTCGTCGGGCGAGCGGATATCGACGAGATTGCCGGCCGTGCGGCCCTCGGCCACGGCGAGCACGTCGACCAGCCGCGCCCGCAGCTTTTCGTTGCGCGACGACAGGGTGATGGCAGACGGCTTGGGCGCGGGCACTTCGGCATTGAGCGGCAGGCCGCGCGCTTCCCAGAGCTTGCGGCCGCCGTCGAGCAGCTTCACCTGCGCGCCCAGTCCATAGACATCCAGCACCCAGGCGCCCCAGGCGGCAAACCAGTTGTTGTGATCGCCATAGATGACGATGGTGCTGTCCCTTTCGACGCCGGCGGCGCGCAGCTTAGCTTCCAGCTTTTCACGCGAGGCGATGTCGCGGTTGACGGTGTCGACCAGGTCGACATGCCAGTCGAGATTGACCGCGCCCGGTATATGGGCGGCGGCATAGACCTGAGGGTCGACGCTCACCTCGAAGATGCGAACCTTGGGATTTTCGAGATTGGCGGCGGTCCAGTCGGCAGTAACCAGCGGGCCTTCGGGGATGGTGCTCAAGGGAATATACCTTTCTGTGAGAGGAATGGGGAAGAGCTTCAGGCGGCCTCGGCTGCGCCGATGCGGGTGCAGAAATCGCCGAAGTGCTCGTCGGGGGAACGCTCGGCGGCGTAGCGGCCGAACAACGTGTCGAGATGGCCCAGGATCTGGGCCTCACCGACATTTTCCTTCACCAGCGTGCCCAGGCGCTCACCATGGAAGCCGCCGCCGATATAGAGATTGTACTTGCCCGGCGCGCGCCCGGTCAGCGCGATCTCGGCGATATAGGGGCGCGAGCAGCCATTGGGGCACCCGCTGAGGCGCAGGGTGATGGGCGTATCGGTGAGGCCGTGCTTTTCCAGCAGCGGCTCCAGCCTTTCCAGAAGATCGGGCAGGTAGCGCTCGCTTTCCGCCATGGCCAGACCGCAGGTGGGAAAGGCCACGCAGCTCATGGCATGCTGGCGCAAGGCGCTGCCGCTGAACGTGCTGTCCAGCCCGTGCGCGGCCATTAGCTCGGAGATGCGGCCGCGCTCGCGCGGGGTAATGTCCGCGATGATGAGGTTCTGGTTCGGGGTGAGACGGAAACTGCCCTTGTGCACTTCCGCGACCGCACGCAGCCCGTCCATGAGGCCGTCACGCGAACCGGCATTCAGCCGCCCGCTGCGAATATAAAGGGTGAAATGGTGGCGCCCATCCTCGCCCTTGCTCCAGCCCAGCGTGTCGCCATTGCCGGTAAAGCTGACCGGCCGCGCCGGCTCGAAGGCAAAGCCTTGCCGGCGCGCGATCTCGTCGGCCACCCAGCCCAATCCCTTGTCGTCGATAGTGTATTTGAAGCGCGCCCGCGTCCGGTCGGCGCGATTGCCATAGTCGCGCTGCACGCTCATCACCGCCTCGGTGGTGAGAAAGAACCGATCCTTGGGAATATAGCCGATGACGCTGGCCAGGCGCGGATAGGTGGTCGACACGCGGTCGGTGCGCCCCATCCCGCCGCCGATAGCAACGTTGAAGCCGATGATTTCGCCGTTCTCGACAATGGCGATATAACCCAGATCCTGGGCATAGACGTCGATATCGTTGCTGGGCGGCAGCACGAAGCCGATCTTGAATTTGCGCGGCATATAGGTGGTGCCGTAGAAGGGCTCCTCCGGGCCCTTCTGTGGCTGGCGCGCCTCGCCATACCAGATTTCCCGATAGGCCCGCATACGCGGGATGGCCCGGTCGCTGGATGCCTGGGCGAGTGCGGCCAGTTCGGCATGGAGCGCCGACAGCTCGGGATTGACGGCGCACATCACCCCGCGGGAATCGTCGCCGCAGGCGGCCACCGTATCGAGCCCGACCTCATGCAGCCCCTGAAGGACGGGGCGCAAGCCATGGCGCAGCAGCCAATGAAACTGGAAGGTCTGGCGGGTCGTCAGGCGCAGCGTGTCGCCGCCATAGCGCCGCGCCAGGCTGTCGATCCTGAGCCATTGCGCGGGCGTGCACACGCCGCCGGGCAGGCGCACCCGCGCCATGAACTGATAGGCCGGCTCAAGCTTCTGCCGCCGCCTTTCCTCGCGCACATCGCGGTCGTCCTGCTGGTAGATGCCCTGGAATTTGAGCAGCTTGGCGTTGGACTGGCTCACCGACCAGGTCACCCCATCGGCCAGGTTCTGCAAAATGGTGCCGCGAAGCTGGTCGCTTTCATGCTTGAGCGTTTCGTCCGGTCCCAGCCGGTCAAGCGGCTGGGAAAGATCGGCGCTGCGGTCGGTGGGGAGGGCCTTGTCCATCAGTAAACATCCCGCTGGTAGCGCCCGTCGCGCTGGAGGGCGCGGACATAGTCCTTCGCCGCCTCGTCATCGCGGCCACTGGCCGCCGCCACCGCCTCGATCAACGCCTGGTGCACGTCGGGTGCCATGCCGGCGGCATCGCCGCACACGTAAAGATGCGCCCCCTCCTCCAGCCAGGCATAAAGCTCGGCCGCCCGCTCGCGCAGGCGGTCCTGCACATAAGACTTTTGTGCGCCATCGCGGGAGAACACCGCGTCGATCAGCGAAAGAGCACCGGCCTTCTGGTGGGCCTGCCACTCGGCCTGATAGAGAAAATCGCTACGGAAGTTACGATCTCCGAAAATCAGCCAGGAACGTCCGGCGGCTCCGCGCAGGGCGCGCTCCTGCACAAAACCGCGATAGGGGGCGATACCCGTCCCTGCCCCGATCATCACCATGGGCACATCGTCTGCCGGCAGTCGGAAGTGAGGATTGGCGCGCATGAAGACTGGCAGGGTTTCGCCTTCCGCCAACCCTGCCAGCGCGCCGCTGACCACGCCTTCGCGCTGTGTCCCATGCAGCTCATAGCGCACCGTCGAAACGGTCAGGTGCACATCGCCACCCTGCGCCTCCTGGCTCGAGGCGATGGAATAAAAGCGCGGCTGCAACCGGCGCAGACCCGCTATGAAACGGGTAGCGTCGAGACCCTTGACCGGAAACAGGCGGAGAATATCGACGACATGGTGGCTCCTGAGCCATTCATTGCGTCCGGAGGCCCGGTCCGGCTGCGCCAGTTCGCGCAAGGCGGCGGCGTCGCTGAGGCTGGCCCAGTGATCGAGAAAACGCGGCGTTGCGGCCGCGATCTCGAATCCGGTTTCCAGCAGCGCACCCAGTTCATGCTCACCGTCATCGAGTGTGGCTCGCGCCGATGCCGCCAGCCCCGCTGCCGCCAACACCTCCTCCACCCGCCGCGCGCTGTTGCGCGGCACGATGCCCAGCGCATCGCCGGGCATATAGGTAAGCCCCGAGCCTTCCAGGCTCAGTTCGACATGGCGCGTCTGCTTGCTGGATCCGCGCCCGGTAATGGCGATGTTTTCGAGAATTTCGGCGTGGAAGGGATTGTTCTCGCCGTGCGTCTGGACTGGCGCGCCTACCGGCGCGAGGGAAACCGTTGCCGGGGCTTGCGCCGGTGTATCCGCCAACCCCTCGATGAGGGCGGCAAACCAGCGCCGACCTTCCCCGATCTGGTCGACGTCGCAGTCGATGCGCGGCTTGAGACGTTCTCCGCCCAGTTCGGCAAGCCGGCTGTCGAGTGTCCTGCCGGTCTGGCAGTAGAATTCATAGGTGGAATCGCCCAGCGCCAATACGGCGAAGCGCACCCCCTGAAGGCGCGGCGCCTTGCGCCCGCCCAGGGTTTCGAAGAAGTCCAGCGCCGGCTGGGGCGGCTCGCCTTCGCCATGGGTGCTGGCGATGAGCAGCACGTCCTGCTCATCCTTGAGGGCAGCGGGCTTGTAATCGGCGAGATCGTGCAGCTTGACTGTCAGGCCTTTGCCGGCCGCATGCTGGCGCGCCTCTTCGGCCAGGCCCATGGCAGTCCCGGTCTCGCTGGCGTAAAGCACGGTAAGGCTGCGCTGCGCCGCGGCTTCCATCGGCACGGGCACCGACACCGGAGGCTCTGCCACCATCGCGCCGACTAGCCCACGCGCCGCATCGGCATAGCCGGTAAAATAGCCCCCGATCCAGTTCGATTGCTCGGGAGAGAGGGAGATGGCCAGAGCCTTGAGGCGCGCCCATTGCTCCTCGCTCAGCCCCGGTCCGGGAAAGCTCGTCGTGGTCATGTAGGCGGGTACCTCGCGTCCTTGGGCCTTGCGGACGCGCCGAGCCGCCCGACAGGGGCGAGAATTGATTGCGGTTTATATCACGGTCAAATGAATGTTACTGGTGAATAAAACCAAAAAGAATGCAGCGATATCAAGCAAACGCCCGCGCGCAAACTCGTTCCACTCGAAGCCTTTCCAACGCAGCTTCGTACCGCTTCCCCAGGAAAAAACGTAACGCACCGCAAGGGCAGTTTTGGGCCCCACCCTGCCTACATCACCGCCCCAACGACCCAGGGGACGAATTCATTGTCGCCGTAGCCGAAGTCTTCGCTCTTGGTGTGCTCACCCGAGGCGATCCTGACGACGAGCTCGAAAATCCGCGCTCCGGCCTCCGAAATGGTCTCATCGCCCGAAACGATATCGCCGCAATTGATGTCGATGTCGTCGCTCATGCGCTCATACATGGGCGTGTTGGATGCGATCTTGATGCAGGGCGCCGGCTTGAAGCCCGAGGTGGAGCCGCGCCCGGTGGTAAAGCAGACAAGGTTGGCGCCGCCGGCGACCTGACCGGTCACGGCGACGGGATCATTGCCCGGCGTATCCATGAAGACCAGCCCATGGGCGGTCACCGGCTGGGCGAATTCATAAACGGCGTTAAGGCGGGAGGTGCCGCCCTTGGCCACCGCGCCCAGCGATTTTTCGAGAATGGTGGTCAGGCCCCCCTCCTTGTTGCCATGGGAGGGGTTGTTGTCGAGTTCGGCATTGTTGCGGGAGGTGTAGTGCTTCCACCAGTCGATGCGGGCGAGCAGGGCCTCGGCAATACCGGCATCGGCGGCGCGCCGGGTCAGCAGGTGCTCAGCGCCATAGATTTCCGGGGTCTCGCTTAGAATGGCCGTGGCACCGTGGCGCACCAGCAGATCGCTGGCATAGCCCAGCGCCGGATTGGCGGAAATGCCCGAATAGGCGTCCGAACCACCGCATTGCAGGGCAACGACAAGTTCAGATAGCGGCTGAGGGGAGCGCCTGTCTTCATTGGCGACACCGAGGAGGTCTTCGACGGCGGCGATAGCAGCCTCGATGGTCTTGCGCGTGCCGCCGATCCCCTGAGTGCTCATCTGACAGATGCGTGCACCCGTCTGCATGGCGTGCTCTTCCAGCATCAGCGTAACCTGGTTGGTCTCGCAGCCCAACCCGATGAACAGCGCCGCCCCGACATTGGGGTTGCGGGCATAGCCGGTCAGGGTTCGGGTCAGATAGCTATAGCCCTCCGCATAGCCGTTGCTCGAACAGCCACTGCCATGGATGAAGGCGACGACGCCATCCACATTGGGATAGCGGCGCATGATCTCGCGATCCTTGAAATGCTCGGCCACTGCACGGCAGACCGTGGCCGAACAATTCACCGAGGAAATGATCGCCACGTAATTGCGGGTGCCGACGCGCCCCGAGGCGCGCTTGTAGCCCATGAAACTGCGCACCGCCTCAGGCGCGACATAATCCGGCTCGCGGGCATCGACCGAATATTCATGATGCAGCGTCACATCTGTCATACCCATATTATGGGTATGAACGTGGTCTCCTGGCAGGATGTCCGCCTTGGCGATGCCGATGGTCTGGCCGTATTTGCGCACCGGCTGACCCTGGGCCAGCGGGCGCAGAGCGACCTTGTGGCCGAAGGGGATAGGCGCGCGGGAGGCGCCGTCTATCTCGTCCAGATGTTCCCCCTGGGCGATATCACGGCGCGCAATAGCGATGTCGTCGTCCTGGCCGAGCACGAGAAGAGCGGTGGAATTATAGATCATGATCGGCCTTTCAGCGACGGCGCCTAAAGCGCCTTGACGGTGACGGGAATTGCAGGCTGGCGCCGCATCCGGTTGCGCAGGGGGCGGCCGAACTGGGGCACATCGATCTCGAAAAGATCACCATCGCGGGTCTCCACCCCATTGGCGCAGCTCAGGATCGGCGCGCCGAAGAAATGCGCATGCAGATCGCCAGGGCGCCGGAACATGTCGTAGCGGAAGTGGTGGTGTTCCAAGTTCTCGATGGAATGGGACATATTGGCTTCGCCGCTGGCAAACTCGCCCTCCCAGACCAGCTTGCCGTCGCGGATGACCCGGACGCTGCCGCGCACATCCTCGGGCAGTTCGCCCACCAGCAGTTCGGGCCCCATGGAGCAGGCCCGCAGCTTGGAATGGGCGAGATAGAGGTAGTTCTGCGCCTCGGTGACCTGATCGGAAAACTCGTTGGACAGCGCATAGCCGATGCGCCAGGGCGTGCCGTCGGGGCCGATGACATAGAGCCCGACGATCTCGGCCTCCTCCCCGCCGGCCAGGGCGAAGGCAGGCATGGGCATGTCGGCTTCGGGGGCAACGAGGCTGGTGCCGGTGCCCTTGTAGAACCATTCCGGCTGCACCCCGACCTTGCCCTTGCCAGGCTTGCCGCCCTGAAGGCCCATCTTGAAGATTTTCATGGAGTCGGTGAGGCCGGCCTCGCCATCGCTATGGGCCAGCTCGTGCATATGATCGCGCGCCTGGGCGCTGCCGATATGGGTGAGGCCGGTACCGGTCAGCCAGAAACGACTCGGCTCGGGATGATCGAGCGGCGGCAACAGCGCGCCGCTGGCGACGAGGTCATCGAGCCCCGGTCCCGGCTCGCGTCCTAGACCGGCAATTTCGGCTTCCAGCCCCTGCCCATTGGCAATTGCGGAGAGCGCCAGCGCATACGTGGTTTCCACGCCTGCCAGCATGGCGAGGCTGTTTCCATCCGACTGGACTACGCCGACATGGCGCAGGCCATCAGGGGTACGAAACTGAACGAGCCGCATATCGAGTGCTCCTGGAGCTAGGCGGTGACGATGGAAGGGTTGAGCTCGACGCCCAGGCCGGGCTTGTCCTCGACATACATGTAGCCGTCGCGCACCTCGGGCGCGCCGGTGACCAGCTCGCCCAGGAAAGTATCGCCATCGCGCCCGTGATAGGGAAAGTGCTCGATCAGCGGCATGTTGATACTCGACATGACCAGATGGACATTGTGGATGTCGGGAGCGTGCGGAACGGCCGGCAGATTATGTGCCTGCGCCAAGGCCACGATCTTGCGCGCCTCGGTGAAGCCGCCGCAGCGGTTGACGTCGAGCTGAACGATATCGACGCAGCCCTGGGTAATGAGCTGCTTGAAACCGTATCGGGTAAATTCGTGCTCCCCTCCGGCAATGGCGATCCTGGAGGCGGCGCGCAGCCTTGCGTAGCCATCATAATCCTCAGGAATGAGGGGCTCTTCCACCCAGGCGATGTCATAGGGCTCGATGAGCGGCAGCATCTCCATGGCGTATTGCACCGTCCAGCCCATATAGGCGTCGGTCATCAGTTCCATGTCGTCGCCGATGGCTTCGCGCAGTCGGCGGATCATTTCGACATTGCGCCGCATGCCGGCCCGACCGTCGCGCGGCCCCCAGCCGAAACGCATCTTCATGGCGGTAAAGCCCGCTTCCCGATAGCCCCTGGCCATCTCGACCACCTCGTCGAGATCTTCCATGGCGTAGCCGGCGCTGGCATAGGCACGGATGCGCTCTCTGGTTCGACCACCCATCAGATCGAAGACAGGCCGGCCCGTCACCTTGCCCATGATATCCCACAGGGCGATATCGACACCGCTGATGGCCTCGAGCACCAGGCCCTTGCGCCCGATATTGATGGTGCTGCGGAACATCATCTCCCAGATCAGCTCGACATCGAACGCACTGCGACCAATGACCAACGGCGCCAGCCGGGTCTCGACGATGCTGGCCAGGGCTTCTGAGCCCAGCCCGACAATGCCCAGGCCGCACATGCCGTTTTCGGCCGTCAGCCGAACGACGATGGCGAAAATGTCTTCCCCAGCGGCCGAAATCGGCTTGTTGAACAGCCCCATCGCCCCGACAAGCTGACGGTCCCCTGCCTCATACAGCGCATCCATGGGGCTGGTGCTCCACCAGGCGGGATTGGTCCAAACGGGCTCCGGGACGCGGATCGCTTCGACTCTGACTATTTTCACAATGGCCTCGCACGCTCAAAATCGACGCCAAAACAATATATGTTGCAACAAATGTCAACTGTTGATATAACAAAATCCAAGGCACAGGCAGAGCGGGTTCAAGAAATTAATGAGTGAACGAGTGGCCAGGGGCACAGGCGAGCCGCATCTCGCTGAAAAAGTTTATAACAAATTGTGCCAGGACCTTCAGGATGGCCTGTATGCTCCGGGCGCCAAGCTCATCCTGCGCGACGTTGCCGCCGAATTCGGCGCCAGCCTGACGCCGGTACGCGACGCCCTCAACCGCCTGGTGGGCGAACGCGTCCTGGAAATGGGCTCCAACCGCACGATCAGCGTCCCCATCCCCCTGGCGGCGGAAGTGCGGGAAATTCGTCGCATCCGCATGGAGCTGGAGGGCTTTGCGGCAGCGGAAGCGGCGAGCAAGGGCAGCGCCGGCGAGTTTGCCGACATAAGGGTGGATTGCGACGCCTATGCCCATGCGCGCCGTGCCGGCGATGCGCGACGCATGCTGGAAGCCAATCGCGATTTTCACTTCAAGGTCTATGCCGCCGCCCGGATGCCCTTCCTGCTCGAAATGATCAAGGGGCTCTGGCTGCGCAACGGCCCACTGCAATATCTGCTCTCGCGATCCGCCACGGCTCCGCTCGAGCGGAGCGATGACCACCATGGAGCCGTCATGCGCGCCCTGGACGAACGAGACCCCGAAGCAGCCCGCCAGGGCATCCGCAACGATATCGACTACGCCACCAACGACATCATCCTGGCCTTGGCAGAATTGCGGGAAAAGAGCCTCGCATAGCCCGAAACGCGCTGACTTTTCAGTGCGCAGGAGCATTACGGCGGAAGGCTCTTTACATCGCCGGATTATGGGGTAGTCTCATAACTGGTCATACCAAAATGGATTGACCAATAAAGAGGACGGCATGGATTTCCAGAATCAACCGGATGCCGCCCACCATGTTTACAGGGGAATGAAGTTGGCAGTGGATTTCGACAAGAATTCCGAAATTGGCTATATGACCGCACTGGAGCTGCGCGAGGCCTATGCTTCAGGCAAGCTGTCTTCGGTAGAGGTGACCACTGCCGTTCTGGAACGCATCGCGGAGGTCAACCCCGCGCTCAATGCCTTTACCGTGGTCATGGCCGAAGAGGCCTTGCGCGATGCGGCCAAGGCCGACAAGCAGCGCCGCGAAGGGCACAACGCGCCACTGCTGGGCGTTCCTGTCACCATCAAGGATGCCTATGACGTTGCCGGCATCAAGACCGAGATGGGCTCGAAATGGCTGAGCGCCACCAATCCGGTCGCCAAGACGGACAATGTCGTGGTCGAAAGACTGCGAGAGGCCGGCGCCGTGGTGCTGGGCAAAACCACCACTTCGGAGCTGGCCTGGTCGGGCCTGAGCTGGAGCCCGCTGACCGGCGTCACCCATAATCCCTGGGCCAAGGGCCTCAATGCCGGCGCCTCCTCGGCTGGCGCCGGGGTTTCCTCCGCTGCCGGCTTTGGCCCCCTGCATCTGGGTTCAGACGGCGGCGGCTCGATCCGCATGCCAGCCCATTTCTGCGGCATTTTCGGATTGAAGCCCACCTATGGCCGCGTGCCGCATGTGCCGGTTTCCAACAATGACTATGCGACCCATATCGGCCCGATGACCCGCACGGTTGCCGACAGCGCCCTGATGCTGCGCATCATGTCGGGTCCGCACCATCTCGACCACACCAGTTGCGAGGCGCCTCCGGCCGACTACCTCGCCCTGCTCGAAACCTCGATGAAGGGCAAGCGCATCGCTCTCAGCCTCGACCTCGATCATGCACGGGTCGATCCGGACGTGGAAGCAGCCATCCGCAAGGCGGCGGCGATCTTTTCCGAATTGGGCGCTCATGTCGAGGAAGTGGCAACCCCATGGGGGCCCAAGGGCAAGGACGTCGCCCGCTTTCTCTGGGCGGCCAAGGAGGCGCGCCGCGCCGACATCCTCAAGGAATGGGAGCCGCAGATGGGCGCCGATTTCGTCGCCTGCCTGCATGCCGGCGCCAATTACACATCGGCCGAATTCCTCAACCAGCGTCAGAGCAAATATGAATATATCGCCGAGATGCAGGAATTCCTCGAAGGTTGGGACTTCCTGCTGACCCCATCGGCCTCCGTCGCAGCCTTTCCGCCCCAGCAGATGCGGCCGGACCACTGGCCCCAGCATGAGTGGGATTGGATGGCCTGGGCCGAGTTCAGCTATCCGTTCAATCTTTCGGGCAATCCGGCGTCTTCCGTTCCGTGCGGTTTCGATGCCAACGGCCTGCCCATCGGCCTGCAGATCGTGGGGCGGCGCTTCGACGATCTGGGCGTGCTCCAGGCCTCCGCCGCCTTCGAAGCAGCACATCCAGTTTACCGCCAGCGGCCGAGTTTCGACAGCTTTCGGTAATCGACCGGGGTCGCGCGTGAAAGCGCGCAGAGGGAACATCGCGCCGTCCCCAGCGCGCTCAACCAAGGGAAACAAAATGAACTTCGTCAAGAAAACAGGGTTGGCCCTGGCGCTGACCGCATTGACTGCCGTTTCTTCCGTTCTGCCGGCCCATGCCCAGTCGGCCATCGACCGGATCCTGTCGGCCAACAAGATCGTTATCGGCGTGCAGAACGACGTGCCGCCCTACAGCCAGATCGGCGCTAACAACGATGTCGAGGGCATGGACATCGAGATCGCCAAGGCGATTGCCCGCGATCTGGGCGTGGAACTGGAACTGGTCGTGGTGACCGGCGCCAACCGCATCCCGACGCTGGTTTCCAACCGCGCCGACATGGTGATCGCCACCGTGGGCATCAACCCGCAGCGCGCCGCCGCCGTAGCACTTTCGAACGCCTATACCTCGTTCCCCATGACCGTGATCGCCTCCAAGTCGGTGGATTTGTCCAACTATGAGGACACCGCCGGCAAGGTGATCGGCCTCACCCGTGGCACCATGCAGGACGACATCATCTCGCGTAACGCGCCGGAAGCCGACATCCGCCGCTATGACGACGACGCCACCGTGATCCAGGCCCTGGCCACCGGCCAGATCGACGCCACCGCCTTCGGCGCCAGCGTCGCCGCCGACCTGGCCGAACGCTTCCCGGACAAGGAATTCGAGATCAAGTTCGACGCCTATTCCACCTATGCCGCCATCGCGCTGCGCCAGGCCGATCTCGACCTGCTGAACTGGGTCAACACCTGGATCTTCTTCAACCGGCACAATGGCTACCTGGCCCAGTTGCACCAGGAATGGCTCGGCATCGACCTGCCGCCGCTCAACTAACGGGGGCGCGCCGGGAGTTCTCCCGGCGCATCTCGCCTCGCGGGGATGCCGGATGCCCCTTCCTGCATCCCTGCCCGGCCCCGGCTCGAGACGCTGGCGACACGCCACTTTCCATGCGTCATCCCGAAACAGCAAAGGTGCCCCATGGACTACGTTCTCCAGTTCGGCCCGGTCTTCCAGAGGTTCGACCTGATCTGGTCGGGCCTGTTGATGACGGTTCAACTTTCAATCGTGGCCATTGTGGCCGGCTTCGTCATCGGGGTCGTTTTCGCGCGTATGCGGACCGAAGGCGGCGCGGTCGCGCGTGGCATTGCCGCAGTCTATGTCGAGACCATCCGCAACACGCCTTTCCTTGCCCAATTGTTCATGGTGACCTTCGGCATTCCACAATTCATAGCCCTTTTGGGCATGCCGATCCGCCCCGCCCCCTATTGGCTCGCCATTATCGCGCTCAGCGTCAATCTGGGCGCCTATATCACCGAGATCGTGCGCGCCGGTATCGACGCCATCCCCCGCCCGCAGGTGGAGGCCGCCGAAAGTCTGGCGCTGACACCAACCCAGATTTTCCTGCGCATCAAACTGCCCCCGGCCCTGGCCAAGGTCTTTCCCGCGCTCACCAGCCAGTTCATCCTGCAAATGCTGGGCTCGAGCATCGTCTCGGTCATCGCCGTGCAGGAGCTGACCTCGGCGGCGGGCCGTATCCAGTCCGAGACCTTCCGCACATTCGAGACCTATCTCGTGGTCACGGCTCTTTATTTCGGCCTCGCCTTCCTGCTCCGGGCGATCCTGGTTTCCATCGCGGCCTATGCCTGGCCCTGGCGCCGCCGGTCGGCGAACTAGAGGAGAGCCGGCATGCGTACTTTTGGTTTCCCCGAAATCGTCTTCCTCATCGAGGCGGCGCAGTGGACGATCTACCTGTCCCTGCTCACCTTCGGCATGGGCGGGCTGGTCGGGTTCGTGATCGCCATGGCGCGGGTTTCCCGCCATCGGGTGTTGCGCGCCGTTTCCAGCGCCTATGTGCAACTCTTCCAGAACACGCCGCTGCTCATGCAGCTCTTCATCGTCTATTTCGGGCTGAGCCTGTTGGGCTTCCGGCTTCCGGCGATCGTCGCGGCGGGCCTGGCTCTCACCTTTTTCGCCTCAGCCTTTCTGGGCGATATCTGGCGCGGCTCGATCGAGGCGGTTCCGCGCCAGCAATTCGAGGCCGCCGATGCACTGGCCCTGACGCCCTGGCAGAGCTTCCGCCATGTCATCCTGCCCCAGGCCATCCGCCTGGCCACTCCACCCACGGTCGGCTTCTTCGTGCAGATCGTAAAGAACACCTCCCTCACAAGCATCGTGGGCATGACGGAACTCATGCGCGGAGCGGCGATGATGAATAATGCGACCATGGCGCCAATGAATGTCTACGCCATCGTCTGCCTCATCTATTTCGTCATCTGCTTCCCGCTGTCCGTCCTTAGCCGCAAGCTAGAAAGTCGCCTCAATGTCGGTCGTTAAAGCCAAGAATATCAGCAAAAGCTACAACAAGACTGTCGTTCTGCGCGACATCAGCCTGACCGTGGAATCGGGAGAAGTGCTGGTGCTGCTGGGGCGCAGCGGCTCGGGGAAGTCGACGCTGCTGCGATGCCTGAACGGGCTGGAGCAGATCCAGGCCGGCAGCGTCGAGGTGGCGGGCCATGAGATGATCTATTCGGGCGAGGCGCTGCGCGCCCTGCGCCGGGACGTCGGCATCGTCTTCCAGCAGTATAATCTCTTCCCCCATATGACGGTGGGCGAGAACATCATGCTGGCCCCGCATCTGGTCAAGAAGGTGCCGCGCAAGGAGATGGCCCGCAAGGCGCGCGAGGTGCTGGACAAGGTGGGGCTGCTGGACAAGTTCGACGCCTATCCAGACCGCCTTTCCGGCGGCCAGCAGCAGCGCGCCGCCATTGCGCGCTCGCTGGCGATGGAGCCCAAACTCATGCTGTTCGACGAGGTCACCTCGGCCCTGGACCCGCAATTGACCGGGGAAGTGCTGGCGGTGATGGCCTCGCTTGCCCAGTCGGGCATGGCCATGGTGGTGGTGACCCATGAGATGGGTTTTGCGCGCAGGGTCGCCGATCGCGTGATCTTCATGCATGATGGCCGGATCATCGAGGAAGGACCGCCCGAGCAGTTGTTCTCGGCGCCCTCGACGCCGGAATTCAAGGCTTTCCTGGCGCAGACGGACTGACCCGTTTCGCCGGGGAGGATTCGGAAAGCAGGATGGCGTGGATATTCTTGATGTGCCGCGCCATCGCCTGGCGCGCGGCCTTGGCATTGCCCGCCTTGATGGCGTCGAAGACCTTTTCGTGATCTTCCAGCCAGGTCTGCCAATAGGCCTGCATGGGCATGCTGCGATGGATCTCCTCCCAAATCCTTGATTTGAGCTGGGTGGTCCAAAGCATGTCCACGATATTGACCAGGGTGGCGTTGCCCGATGCCGAGGCGATGGCAAGATGGAAACGGTGATCGCCGGTTTCGGCTTCCTTACCCAGCGCATGTTCATGCCGCATGATGGCGAGTGCATCGGCGAGTTGGGCGATGAGCCTGTCGCTCACATTGGCGGCCGCAATGGCTGCCAGCTCCGGCTCGATGATGAGGCGGGCGTCCAGGTTCTCGAACGGACCCGCACCGGTTTCGGACAGATCGATCTTGGCCTGCCGCCCCGTGACGTAGACGCCGCTGTTCTTGCGCACCTCGACCTGGCCGCTGAGAGAGAGCAGCAGCAGCGCCTCGCGGATAGTGGGGCGGGAAACGCCGAAGCGGGTTGCCAGGTCGCGCTCGGCCGGCAGCCGGTCGCCGATTTCATATTTGCTCTGGATGAGCGCGGAGATCTCGGCGGCAATGGCCTCATAGGCCCTCTGGCTGTCGCTCAATCTTGCCTCTGTGTTTTTCCCCGCGCCTCAAGGCGAGGCCCCTCACGAGGCTCTAGCATCGCTTCGGCAGGGTTGCAAACCGGCAATCCGGCCGAACCCGTCCCATCCTGCACGCCAAGGCTGGACGAAAATTGCTTCAGTGGGCTTGACGAAATTGGTAATACCAAATTGGATAGTCCAAAATGCAATCCAGCCTTTCCCAACACCACCCGGCCGGGAGAGCATCGAGGACCCGACATGAACGCCCGCTCCAATTCGCTCCGCGATAACGACATCCGCTATCACCTGCATTCGCAGACCAACCCGCAGGCGCTGGACGCCAACGGGCCGCTGATCATGACCAAGGGCGAGGGGGCCTATGTCACCGACAGCAACGGCCGACGGTATCTGGATGTGCTAGCGGGGCTCTGGTGCGCCTCGCTGGGCTTTTCCAATCAGCGCATCGCCAAGGCGGCGCAGGCGGCTTATGAGAACCTTGCCTTCTATCACAGCTTCGGCGGCCGGGCCTCGCCGGCGGCCATCGAGGCGGCGGCCGCCATTGCCGCGCTGGTGCCCATTCCCGAGGCGCATATCTTTTTTGCCACCTCGGGCTCGGAAGCCATCGAGACCATGGTCAAACTCGCCTGGCTGCATTTCCGCGCCCTGGGCCAGATGTCGCGCCGTAAGATCATCGCGCGCAACCGCGCCTTCCATGGCTCGACCATCTTCGCCGCGTCGCTGACCGGCCTGCCCCATATGCACCGCGAATTTGGCCTGCCGCTCGAGGGCATCGTCCATGTCTCGGCCCCCGACCCCTATCGGGGCAAGTTCGAGGGCGAGAGCGACGCCGAATTCGTCGCCCGCCTGGCCAATGAGCTCGAAGAGGTCATATTGCGCGAGGGCGCGGACACCATCGCTGCCTTCATCGCCGAGCCGGTCAATGCAGGGGGCGGTGTCGTCATCCCGCCCGATGGCTATTTCCCGGCCATGCAGGCAGTGCTGCGCAAATACGGGATTCTCTTTCTCGTTGACGAGGTGGTGTGCGGGTTCGGGCGCACTGGGCAATGGTTCGGCAGCCAGA
>NZ_JAUCDN010000020.1:0-21370 GCF_034675085.1 Devosia sp. | reverse complement strand
GTGAAAACTTCTGCCCCTAGAGGGTCAGATCTCGGTGGCATTCAACACGCGATGGTCAGATCTTGCTGGCGAAAGGTGCGAGCGACACCAGCAAGAATCTCCAATGCCGCCGGGGTAGCGGGCATGATGAGCATGAAGACGATATCGACCGGTTCGTCATCTATGGCATCGTAGTCTAGCGGTTCGCGCAGCAGAGCTAGAACGCCGAGGGCATATGGGACCTCAGCGATGCGGGCATGGGGTATGGCGACGCCTGACCCCAATCCAGTGGAGCCCAGATCCTCACGATTCGACACTGCATCGGCTACCATATGGGCATCGAGCTGCAAGGCCCTGCCGGCATGTTCGGCCATAAGCGTGAGCAGGCTGAGCTTGTCCTTTTGCCGATCAAGGATAAGTACCCCGTTCTGCTCCAGAAGGTCTGCAACATTCATTGTCTTCGCCCCGCTGAATCACAGAGGCGATTTGAGACGGCGGCGGGCGTAAAGGAACCCCCAGCCAAGACCGATGAGGGCAGCTATCGTGGAGCCCGCCAGCACGCCAAGTTTCGCCGCGCTCAGCAGGTTGTCGTCGGCAAAGGCCAGCATGGCGATGAAGATGGACATGGTGAAGCCGATGCCGGCCAGCATCCCGACCAGCACGATTCCGCCCCAGGTGACGCCCGGCGGCAGCCGGCACCACCCAGTTTGCACCATGAGCCAGGTCGCAGCCACGACGCCGATCGGCTTGCCGGCAACCAGTGCGAGCGCTACGCCGAACAGAACGAGTTGGGCGCCATCGGCAAAGAGATCGACGCCGCCAAGGTTCACGCCAGCGTTTGCCAGCGCGAAGAGGGGCATGACGCCGTAGGCGACCCAGGGATGCAACGCCGTCTGCACGCGCACCACCGGGGGCAGCATCTCGCGTTGCGCCAGGCGCAATTGTCGCAAGGGTTGCGCCAGGCGATGGGCATCCCGAGCCGACACGGCATCGCGGCTGCGCAGTTCCTCGGCAATACGAGACACTACCTCCACGGGATGCTCGCGCATGGGGGTGGACCATACCGGCGTCATCAATCCGAGCACTACGCCGGCCAATGTGGGATGGGCGCCGGTCATCAGCATGCCGATCCAGATCACAGCGCCGGGCAATATGTAGATATAGGCTGATCCCACCCCGATCCGCTGCAGCGCCACGACCATCAACACGCCAAGAGCGGCGATCATGAAACCGCTGGGATCGAGTCCGCCGGAATAGAAAAAGGCAATGATCAATACGGCGATCACGTCGTCAATGATGGCCAGGGCCAACAGAAACACCCTGATATTGCCAGGGATCGAACGGCCCAGAAGGGCGAGGACGCCGACGGCGAAGGCGATATCGGTCGCGGTCGGCACGGCCCAACCATGGGCGCGCGCGGGATCGATATTCAACGCTAGGTAGATGAGCGCCGGCACGACCACGCCGCCCGCAGCGGCGGCCACAGGCAGCATTGCCTGGTCAAGTTTGCTCAGCGCCCCTTCGTGAATTTCACGCCTAATCTCCATGCCGACGACCAGGAAGAAGACGGTCATCAGCCCGTCATTGATCCAGAAATGCAGGGATTGGGAAAAGACGAAATCGCCAAACCCGACCGAAAAAGGCATATGCCAAAAGTCGTGATAGCTATCGGCGAAAGCGGAATTGGCCCAGATCAGGGCGATAGCCGCGGCGGCCAGAAGCACGATGCCGCTGACGGCCTCGATGTGCAAGAAACGGTTGAGGGTGGCGAGCGCCCGCTCGGCGAGAAACTGAGCCCGAGGCAGAGGGCGGGGAGAGGTCTTCTGGTCCATGACTCACGCATATTCGGCGTGGCGGCCCGACCGACGCAGTCCCTGCTCACGGCCCCATGCCGCGAACACCCTGTCCGTCCATATACTTCGTCCTGTCCCCAAGGCAATAAATTTGTCGCTTGCTGCTAGCTGCGGCGGTCTTTATCCCCGCCAGAAGCGCGGCACGAACAGGATCAGGACAGTAAACAGTTCGAGCCGCCCCAGCATCATGCCGAAAGAGAGCAGCCATTTGGCGCTGTCGGGCAAGGCTCCGAAATTTCCCGCCGGTCCGATAATGTCGCCCAGGCCAGGGCCGACATTGGCGAGCGCCGTGGCCGCGCCGCTCGCGCTGGTCAGGAAATCGAGTCCCATGGCCATGAGCGCGATGGTCAAGACGGAATAGCAGCAGAAGAAAACCGCGACGAAGGCGACCACCGAGCCGACGATTTCATCGTCGAGCTTGCGGTGACCATAGGTGCGCGGGAAGATGCCGTTCGGATAGAGCAGCCGCATGAAATGCGTGCGCAGCATCACCGCCATAACCTCGAAACGAAAAATCTTGATGCCGCCCGAGGTCGAGCCGGTACAGCCGCCGATAAAGGTGAGGCCGAAGAAGAGCCCGATCGCGGCATTCCCCCAGGCCAAATAGTCCGCGCTGGCGTAGCCGGTGGTGGACACCACCGAGACGACGTTGAAAGTGGCATGACGGAACGCAGGCTCGATTGCATACTGCCCGGAAAGGGTGAGCCACAATCCCAGCCCGATCACCACGACGCCCAGGAAAAGCAGCAAAGTCGTGACCTGGCGGTCCCAGAATGCTCGGGCCTCCCCGGCGAACCCACGGACATAGAGAACGAAAGGTATGCTGCCGCTAAGCATGAAAAGGGTGGCGAACCACTGAATGCCATTGGCCTCCCAGGCGCCAAAGGAAGCGTCCCTGGTCGAGTAACCGCCGGTCGCAATCGAACTCAGGGCATGGACCACGGCGTCGAAGGGTGCCATGCCGGCCAACCAATAAACCAACACCGCGATGGCCGTCAGGCCGACATAGACGGCGCCGATTGTCGTGATGATCTGCCGAATCTGCGGCAATGCCTTTTCCGAGCGGTCGGAGGATTCGGTGCGAAAGAGCTGCATCCCACCGATTCCCAGCACCGGCAGAATGGCGATGGCGGAAGCGATGATCCCGATGCCGCCCATCCATTGCAGCAGGCCGCGCCAAAGCAGCATGCCGGGCGGCGCGTCATCCAGACCGGAAATAACCGTTGCCCCCGTGGTAGTGATACCTGAAACGGCTTCGAATATGGCGTCGGGTGCGCTGCCGCTGACAACGCCATAACCGGAAAAGTAAAATGGCAATGCGCTGACGAGCGCAACGCTGAACCAGCTCATCGGCGTCAGGATGAAAGCCTGTCGCAGAGTCAGACCCGACTGGAGGCCGCCGCGCCCGGAAAATATCATTATCGCGCCCAGCGTCGCGGAGAGGGCGGAGGCGATCCCGAACGCCTGCCAGTCGGTATCGCCATGATAGAGATCGACCATCAGCGGAAACAGCATCATCGCGGAGGTGACAATGAGAACCATGCCGACGAGATAAAGAACTGGCTTCATGCCGGGAATGGCGGAGGCGCCGATTTGGACGGTCTGTACCTGGCCGGCGCTCATGCCGCTGGCCTGTTCGGTGCGCCGAACAGGGCTTCGGCCAGTTTGAGATAGCTATAAGTGACCAGGGCGATGACATGATCGCCGACCGAAAAGCGGAAATCGGCCTGGGGAAAGATCACGGCGCCGTCCCGGACGACCGCGCCGATCTTCATGCCCTTGGGCAGGCCAAGCTGGTCCAGCGGAAGGCGCAACAGGCGGGAGCCTTCGTCGATCTCGGCTTCGACCACTTCCCCGAAATCCTCGCGCAAGGTGTAGAGCGCCGAAATAGCGCCCCGGCGCACATGGCGGAGTACGGTGGAGATGGTCATGGCGCTGGGACTGACGACGGCGTCGATACCGAGCGTGGGAATAAGCGCTTCATAGGAGCGCTTGTTGACCAACGTGATCGCTCGCTTGCAGCCGGCCTGCTTGGCGAGCACGGAGGTGAAGATATTGGTCTCGTCGTCATTGGTGATGGCGACGATGGTTTCGGCCAGGCCGGCCTGCGCCTCTTCGAGCAATTGCCGGTCCAGCGCATCGCCATGCAGTACGATGACACCGCCGCCCAGTTCCTGGGAGACGAATTCGGCGCGGTCCCGATTCTGCTCGATGATTTTGACGTCCATTGCCGGAGCCGAGCGCCTGATCTTGCGCGCCAGATGCAGCCCCACATTGCCCGCGCCGACGATGACCAATCGACGCCCCACCTTTTCGGCATGACCGAAGGCCAGCATGACATCGGAGACCCGTTCGTGCTTGGCGACGATATAGACATCGTCGCCCGGTTCGAGCTTGTCATCTGCATCCGGCACGAAACAGGCGCCGTTCCGCACGATGGCGACGACGTTCATGCCATCGTCGTCGAAGCCCTCGACGATATCGCCGACCCGCTCGCCCGTAACCGCGGAACCTGATGGCTCTATGTGCAGGCCGAGCAGCTCCACCAAGCCATTGGCTAGGGGCACCATATCGAAGGCGCCCGGCGTCCGAAGCCGGCGGGCGATGCCCTCGGCAATCTCGATTTCCGGAGAGATGATCACATCGATCGGCAGATGCTCGGCGGCGAATAGCCCGGATTTATCCTGGGCGAGATAGCCGGCGTGCCGGAGGCGGGCGATGCGGCGCTTCACCTTGAACAGCGAGTAAGCCACCTGGCAGGCGACCATATTGACTTCATCGGAGCGCGTGACGGCGATCAGCATGTCCGCGTCGCGCGCGCCTGCCTGGCGAAGCGTGCCGGGATAGGACGCATGCCCAACGATCCCACGCACGTCATAACTGGCGTCGATACGGCGGATCTGCTCGGCGTCATTATCGATGACCGTCACCTGCGCACCTTCGCTGGCCAGGTGCCGGGCGATGGTGGTTCCGACCTGGCCCGCTCCGCAAACGATGACTTTCATAGTGTTTCCAGACCTTCTCGCTCAGCCGGGGGTGGTATCCCACGCCGATCCAAAAGCCAAGCATAAGCGGCCGCAGCCATCAGCATTGCAACCCGGCTCCGTTGAGCACATAGTCCAAGAGAAGAGCTTTTGAAGAAACGGGACGAACCGATGCCAGTTGCCAGATTGCTGGTCGAACGCGGTATGGGCCGGACCCCTAGCCAGGATTGGGGTGAATTCGATTTCCTGGCCTTGCCGTCGCCAGGGGATCGAATAGCCGCTTCTTTCGACAATGCCCTGCATCACCTTACGGTCATCAGCGTTCATCACAAGCCAGTGCCGATAGCGGACCAACGACCGGATAAACTTTCGCCACAGGCCGATGTGGTCGCCAAATGGACCAGCAGCGAGTAGTGGACCTCTGGGCTGGCGGAGATTTTCGCGCAAGCGCCGCTTCAGGACGATAGCCCTACGTCGCCCAGATGCCGGCCTTGCGGAGCGTATCGAGGTCGCTTGCCGCCGTCATCGCCTTCTCTCCCCGCGCAATGGCGTCTCTGGCTATATCTCTAGCGGCTTCGGCGAATGCCGGTTTGCAGGCTGCCACCGTTTCGAGGCTTTTCAGCAGCCGCAAAACAACCTCGATCACGTGAGCGCCGTCTCGCGTCAGCGGCCGGTAAAAATCTTCGAGGACATCGCGCGCAGCGAGCGGGGCCACCAATAGACGATCATTCTCGCCGCTCCTTTTTTCATCCTCCCATTCGAGCAGCAGTCGGGTCGCTGTGTCGATGACCACGATCGCCGTGCCGGGATCGTTGATCGCACTCGACAGCGCCTTGTCGGCGATCTCACCCAGGACGATGAAGCCGAAGCGCGGGTCGCTGTCGAAGGCGCGATGATCGCCCAGGGCGAAACAGTCCAGCAATGCGGCTCGCAGGTCCTCATCGAGGCGCCCCTCAACCCGCATCAGCGGCCGCACGGGTGTGGCGTAAGCGCCGGGCCGGGCGAGGATGGCGACGACGAGATCGTGCTTTTCGGCGAGCTTTTGCAGGGCGTCGGCATCGCAATGCTGAACATAGCCAGGTTTTTGGGGACTGATCGGTTCGCCTGTGGCCTGGCCTTCGAGCCTGCGGCAATCAAGGAGGGGATGTTCACTCATGGCGTTGAGCGAGCGGCGGGTCTCCGTCTCCACGACGCCTATTGTATGCCCCACACGACCGATCGCCGAAATGTGGCCGATCCAGCGGATCAGCGATGTCACGACGAGCAACAGGACGCCCAGGGTGACCACGAACAGGAAAAGCCGTCCGGCGTCGCTGTAGAGCCCAGCGGAGAGACCGATAATGCCGACGATGGAATAAAGAAAGGCCCCGATAAAGACCGAGATCGAGGTCTGGGCGCGCAGATCGCCGGCGATCAGCGGCACGGCGCGCGGCGTCGTCGCGTTCGATGCGGCTGAAAAGGCGCCGACCACGGTCGAGAGCGCGAAAACCGCGACGGTGAGCAGGCTCGACGCCAGGATTTCCAATATGGATTGAACGGAATTGGACGGCAGGACGAAGGGCAGCTCGTCGGGCGCATAGCGGGCGAGCACATAGGCGACGATCACGGTCAGCACGGCGAGCACGGAAAAGGCCGCAGGCAAGAACCACATGCGCTGCAACAATTGACGCAGCTTGAACCGCAGATAACTCATCGGCCCCCCAAGGCGCTTCGCCGAGTAACGCGCCGCCCAAGGATAAGGATGCATGCGGAGAATGGAAGGGCATCGACCGGGCATTCAGGCGATGGCGAAGGGCCATGATGGCCCAAATGGGTGGCGAGGTCCCTTCCGGGACGGGTTTCATTCGCTTAGGCTTCTCCCTTCTTTAATGTTTTCACGAAGGCGGAGAACGGGAGGAGATGGCAGAGAACAAAAGAGCGACCGTGACCTACACGCAGGAAATCGTGAGCGGCGCCGTCAAGGCGTTCGTCTGGCGGCGAGGGATAGCCGACCAGAAAGGATTGTGGGCGGCGGAAATCGCGATGCTTGTTTTCCTTGTAGGATTGCTTTGGAGTGGCGAGCGCGGCTGGCTGGTCGGCGTCGTTGGCGTCGTCGTGCTGCTGGTGCCTTGCCTGATTGGCGCGATGTGGGTTGCGCATCATCGAAACACGGTCGGGAAATTCCGCCGCATGTCCTCGCCTCGGGCAAATTTCGTTTTTGGCGAAGACGGATTTGAAGTCGTCTCAGAACTGGGCGAAGCCAGACTGCCTTGGTCGACCGTCACCGAGATTTGGGAAAGACCCGGCTATTGGATGCTGTTCACGGATCCGAACCAGTTCATGACGCTGCCAGTGCAGACGGTTTCGGAAGAGGATCGCGCGTTCTTGCGATCCAGGCTGTCGTCTGCGGTGCGGCCCAAGGCGTGAACCTGATGGAATCCTCGCCACGCTCACCAAAAGCCTGCGCTCTTCCGGTGTGAAAATTCCGGCGTGACGCCTTCCCGGCGCAAGACTACATCGTGTAGCCGGGAGGTTTATAAAGCTGATCCTGCTTGGCGGCGATGTCGGGGGGGTAGACTTTCTCCCCCCACGAGCCTGAAGGCACTTCCTCGATGGCCACCGAGACCGAGTCCTCGCCATAGCCGAGGATGGTGGTCACATCTCTGGTGATGGCGTCTGCAAGTTGTTGCTTCTGACTCTCGCTCTTGCCCGGCCAAAGTTTGACGATGATGTGAGGCATGGCTGTCTCCCTATGTTCTCATGAGGGCGTCCCGGACCTATAGGTCCGGGTGGCGTATCTGGCTTGGCCGCTAGCCGCATCATCACGGACGAGGCCGTTCGCATCAGCGCCCGCTATAGACCGGAAATACACTGGCGTCGCCATAGTCCTTGATCGGCTTGGCACTCTTCAGCGTTTCCATGTCCGCCGCCGAAATCTCGAAGTCCACATCTGCATTGTTGCGCATATGGTCGGGATTCGCGGTCTTGGGCAGGGCAATGAGGCCGAGTTGAAGGACGTAGCGGATCGCGAGTTGTGGAACGGTCACCTGATAGCGCTCGGCCATCCCGCGCATTTCGGCATTGTCGAGAATCTTGCCGTGCCCGACCGGCGAATAGGCTTCCACCAGGATATCTTTGCTCATGAGGTCGTCGATCAGCCCAAAAGGCGTGTTACCGACATGGGCGAGAATCTGATTGACCATCGGTTTGACCGGCGCATTCGCCAGCAAGCTATCGATGTCGGGCTGCTTGAAGTTCGAGACGCCGATCGCTCTCAGCTTGCCTGCCTGGTACGCCTCTTCCAACGCACACCAGGCTTCGGCGTTGCCCTCGAAATAGCGGTCGTCGCCACCGAAATTGCTCCAAGGCTGGGGGCTGTGGATGATCATCAGGTCGATGTGGTCGAGGCCAAGGGTTTTCAGTGAGCCTTCGATGGCCTCTTTCGCGTCCGCGTAATTCTTGATGCCCGCATCGAGCTTGGTGGTCACACTCGTTGGCATAGGCCTGCGCGGTGTCGATATGGCGGTAGCCGATATCGGCGGCGGCGTGCACGGCGTCGGCCACCTTGCCGTCATCGATCATCCACGTCCCGAGTCCGAGCTTGGGGATGTGCACGCCATTGGAGAGTTTATAGGTTTCTTCCAGGATCATCTGACTGACCTTTCATCTTGAGGAGGGCAGGTATCGGAGCCGAAGGGGGCGCTCCGCCCCGGCATGAACGTATTCGAGAGGGATCAGGCGCCATATTGCTGATCGGAAACCTTCTCCATCCAGTCGACGACCTTGCCATCCTGCACCTCCTGTACTCGGCAGGAAGCCAGCCCAAGGGTGAAGTGAACCCGCTCGCCATCACGACGCTGGCGAACTTCGACTATCCCACCGAGGGCCTGCGCTCGAAGGCATGGGACGAATTTGCCGGGCCTGACGCCCCGGTCATGGATTTCGTGTTCACCGTCTGCGACAACGCTGCCGGCGAAGCCTGCCCGGTCTGGCCGGGCCAACCGATGACGGCGCATTGGGGGATCGAGGACCCCGCCGCCATCGAAGGGCCAGAGATTGCCCGGCAAACGGCTTTCGTGAGTGCGTTCCGCTACCTCCGCAACCGGATCGGGGTTTTCGCGGCGCTTCCCGTTTCCGGCCTCGACAAATCGACGCTGCGCTCCCGCCTCGTCGAAATCGGTCAGTCCGAAGGCGCAAGCTCGCCGCGCGGCATGAGGTGAGACATGGATGTTGTTATCTACCACAATCCCGATTGCGGCACGTCGCGGAATACCCTTGGTCTGATCTGCAATGCAGGTGTCGAGCCCCATATCATCGAATATCTGAAAACCCCGCCCTCCCGCGCTCTGCTCGTGCAGCTCATCAAGCGCGCCAACCTGTCGGCCCACTCGATCTTGCGGGAAAAAGGAACACCCTATGTCGACCTCGGCCTTGGCGATCTAGAATTGGCCGATGACGCCTTGCTCGATGCGATGATGGCGCACCCGATCCTGATCAATCGCCCTCTCGTCGTCAGTCCCAAAGGCGTGAAACTCTGCCGGCCATCCGAAGCGGTGCTTGATCTGTTGCCACCACAACGGGGTGCGTTCGTGAAAGAGGACGGCGAGCGGGTCATTGACGAACACGGCCGCCGCGTGACGACGGCGTAAGGAAATTCCCATGTCCACCTTTGAACGCTATCTCACCCTTTGGGTGGCCCTCTGCATTATCGTCGGCATCGCCCTTGGACATTGGTTTCCCGGCGCGTTCCAGGCTGTCGGCGCTCGAAATCGCCAGGGTCAACCTGCCCGTCGCGGTGCTGATCTGGCTCATGGTCATTCCCATGCTGCTCAAGATCGACTTCGCCGCGCTTGGGCAAGTCGGCCGGCACTGGCGCGGCATCGGCGTGACGCTGTTCATCAATTGGGCGATCAAGCCGTTTTCGATGGCGCTGCTCGGCTGGCTGTTCGTCGGATGGCTGTTCCGGCCCCACCGGCCGACCAGATCGACAGCTATATCGCCGGCCTTATCATCCTCGCCGCCGCGCCTTGCACGGCCATGGTGTTTGTCTGGTCCAATCTCACCAAGGGCGAGCCGCATTTCACGTTGAGTCAGGTCGCGCTTAACGACGCAATCATGGTGGTGGCCTTCGCGCCGATTGTCGGCCTGCTGCTTGGCCTTTCCGCGATCACCGTGCCGTGGGGAACGCTGGTCCTCTCGGTCGTGCTCTACATCGTCATTCCGGTGATCGTCGCGCAGATCGTCCGGCGACGGCTCTTGGCTAATGGCGGCCCGGCGGTGCTCGCCGCGCTGCTGGCAAAGCTCGGGCCGCTGTCGCTGGTGGCCCTGCTGGTGACGCTGGTGCTGCTGTTCGGCTTCCAAGGCGAACAGATCATCGCGCAACCGCTCGTCATTGCCCTGCTGGCGGTCCCGATCCTGATCCAAGTCTATTTCAACTCGGGGCTGGCCTATCTTCTCAACCGGGCCGTGGGCGAACAGCATTGAGTCGCCGGTCCCTCGGCGCTGATCGGCGCATCCAACTTCTTCGAGCTGACGGTTGCCGACGCCATAAGCCTGTTCGGCTTCCACTCCGGGGCTGCGCTCGCAACCGTGGTCGGGGTGCTGATCGAAGTGCCGGTCATGCTCTCGGTTGTCTGGGTCCTGAACCGCTCGAAAGGCTGGTATGAGCGCGGCAGCCGCCAAAGACGCTCACCCATCCCCTGATCAGGGGAGAGCGCTTTAGGCCATGGATTGATAGGCTCGCTCCCTCAGACACCAGAAGCGAGGATGCATGCAAGCTAGATGACCTGGCGCTTCATTCCCCTGACTGCAGTCGTTTGCCTTTTCCCGAGCATCCCCGCGCTCGCCCAGGAGGCGGAAAGCATCGCGCTCGGCGATGGCTCATCTCTCACCATAGAAGAGTATCTGATCGAAAGACCCGATCAGGGCGCCGCGACGGTTGTGGTCATGGCCAGGCCAAACTTCGATCCCGAGCCCTTTGGGGCCGTGCCCTCGGACGACTTTGCCCGCCGGATACAGCCCCTCTGCGCCGGTCTGGTTCAGAATAGCGGCGAGACGCTCCAAGCAGAGAACGCCCGGTCCGTGCGCATTCGATGGGATTTCACGCCCAGCTACGACACCGGCGCACCGGACTGGATGGAAATGTCGCGGTTCCACGAATTTCTCTTCGCCCTCGACGAAAACGGGATGTGCATCCCCCAGCCGCTGGGCGTCGGTCTCGACAATCTGGAGCCGGATCTGCCCAGCGGCCTGCCGGTCGTACTGCGCTATATCGAGCCGGGGCCGCGCGCCAGGCAATTGACGCTGACCTATGACGTGGCGGAGGATTTGGGCGCGGTGACGAGCGAGAAGCTGGAGAACGCCGCCATCGAGCTTTGCATCCTGCATGCCGATCTCGTGCTTGATGACCGCCGGCAATATTACCAGCACCTCGAAACCGGGCTCGTAGCCATCGCCTTTTCCCAAAGCGGTGGCCGAGGACAGGAACTCGAACGCCGTGTCCTGTTCGGCATAAAGGACGGCGCCTGCGATACCGGGTTGAGCCCGGCATTGGTGGAGGCCATTCGCGGCACGGAGCAGGCTGTAGCCGCACCGCCTCCGGGGAGCGAGCAGCCATGACCGATGCCGGCGGCTGGAGCGATGTGTTGGCGCCGGGAGAACGCCTGTTGTGGCACGACCGGCCAGCGAGCGGGGTCGTGATGGCCGACTTTCTGACCCCTCGCCTTCCGTTCGGCCTGTTCTTCACCGCCTTTGCCCTGTTCTGGATTTTTGCCGCATCCTGGATGGGCCGGAGTGCCGGCGAGTCCGATTTCTTTCCTTTCAGCCTCTTTCCCCTTTTCGGGATGCCCTTTGTATTGGTCGGACTTCATATGATGATCGGCATACCTTTCTGGGACGCCTATGAACGCTCTCATAGCTGGTACGCGCTCACCGACCAGGCCGCCTATATCGCCACCGAACTCTTCGGCCGCCGCAAACTGGCGCGCTATCCGCTCTCGGACATGAACGCGCTGGAGCTTGAAGACGGCGCGCGGGGCACGGTCTGGTTCAAGCGAGACGTCCAGGTGCATACGACCACGCGCCATACCCGCAATGGGTTACCCAGGCGGCAGACCTACATGTCGTCCAACCGTATCGGCTTCAAGCGCATCGCGGCGGCGCGCATGGTCTATGGCAGGATCGTGCGGCTGATCAATGAGCGCGAGCAAGCCGCTTCCTCTTAAATCCAGCAGGAGCCTCATAGTGAACCTGTCCATTTCCGCTCGCCTGATGGCCTTTTCCCTGGCTCTGATGCTGGTCTTTTCGGGCACACCGGCCCGCGCCGCATCCTACAACGACGGCGTGGCCGCCTATGAGGCGGGCGACTATGCCGGGGCATTGGCGATCTTCAGCGCTTTGGCGGAAGAGGGGCATACGGCATCGCTCTACAGCCTGGGCATCCTTTACGATCGCGGCCAGGGCGTGGAGGAAGATGATACGCAGGCGGTCATCTATTTCATGCGCGCCGCCCTGTTCGGCCATGCGGCGGCCATGTCCGATATCGGTGTCAAATATAATGACGGCGAGGGCGTGGAGCAGGATTACAGCGTGGCGCGCGACTGGTTCGAGATGGCCGCCAAACAGGGCTATGCCACCGCCCAGTTCAACCTGGGAATCTACTATGACAATGGTATCGGCGTGGAGCCCGATCTTCAGCAAGCCATGTCCTGGTATCGCAAGGCGGCCGAGCAAGGGCATGTGGAGGCGCAATATAATCTTGCCGTCCTCTATGAAGGCGGACGCGGCATCGCCTCGGACTGGACCCAGGCCGCCGCCTGGTATCGCCGGGCGGCCGAGCAGGGTTATGCATCGGCCCAGTTCGAGCTTGCCGCATTATACAGCTCCGGGACCGGCGTGACGCAGGACGACGCGGAGGCCGCCCGCTGGTTCACCCTTGCCGCCGAACAGGGCCATTCCGCCGCCCAATTCAATCTCGGCATCCTCTATTATAATGGTCAGGGGGTTGAGCAGAATGTCGAACAGGCCGTCGCGTGGTATCGCAAAGCCGCCGAGAGCGGTAATGCAAATGCCCAGTTCAATCTCGGCATTATGTATTACCTGGCAAAAGGCGTGGATGCCGACCGGCCCGAAGCGATCCGCCTGCTCCAGCTTTCGGCGCGTCAGAACAATGACCTGGCGCAGCAGGCCCTGGACCGGATCGGAGAGAGCTGGTGAGCCCGCTCATTCGCCATGGAGATCATTGCTTCGCCGGTGCTCTCCCCTGAACAGGGGATTGGGCGCGGCGTGGGCCGCAGATAGTTTCGGATCAAATGGGGAGGATCCGATATCCATGACGAATTCTGGTTTGGAGAAGGGGCCCGCTGCCCTGGCGATGGCGCTGACAACCTGGTGCCTCACCCTAGCTCCTGGCATGGCGGCCGATATCCAGCTCATCTCCAACCACTATTCGGCCGAGCGCTTCGTGCCGCATTTTACCTTTAGCGGGCCTGTTCTTCCCGGCGATGCCGATGCTCTCGCAAGCCTGATCGCGGAGACCCTGGAATGCGACGTCGCGGCCTTGCCGCCCGAGGGCGGCAATTGCGCCGTCCTGACCCTGCACAGCCCCGGCGGAAACTATGTCGAAGGGCTCAAGCTGGCGCAATTGCTGCGCGATCACGCCATAACGAGCGTCGTCGAAGCCTATGCCGAATGCTATTCGGCCTGCGCCTTCGCCTTTCTGGGCGGTTCGGGCTATTCGGGCCAGGAAGGCGTCGGCCCCTATGGCGACCGCATCGTGGAGCCGCGCGGAATATTGGGTTTTCACGCGCCATATTTCGCTTCGGATGATCTCGATACGCTGGTGGCCCAGCACGGCATGGACACGGTCCTGGGCGCCAGCCGGCACGACATCGCGCTGATGGTGCAGCGGCTGGTGGACTGGAACGTCGATCCCAATATCCTGGGCTATATCGTCAGCATGGGGCCGGACGAGACCTATGACGTCACCACCGGCGAGGACTATTATCTCACCCGCGCGCATCTGCCGCCGTCGCCCATCGGGCATTGGATCTCCAACCCGCCGGCGGCCATACACAATGCCTGCCTGCGTCTGCTGGCCCATCATGAGAACTCCTTTATCGACGAGGCTCCCGGCGCGCTCGGCGCCGACTTCCTGACCGATTTCGCCACCAATGAATTCGGCCAGTCCCTTAGCGGTTTCCGCGTCGGACCCGACAACCCTCTCGGCGTCACCTATTGCGGCCTGCCCACAGATCAGGCGGCGCTGACCGGCGATGCGGATCTTGCGCTCTATACGGCTCCCGGCGTTACGGGCGCGGCGCGTCCCATGCTCACCATGTTCCATCGGCCCGATGGCTGGTCGACCTTGGGCACAGGCGGGCAAGCCGATCGGCGCATTTTCAAGAAGGGCGGTTTCAATGCCGCATTCACCGAGCCGTTCACCGATATCGAGGACCAGATCACCGATGTCCTGAACTATCTCGGCTACCAGCAGTTCGACAGTTTCAATTTCGGGGCCATGGTGGATGGGAAATTGCCGCGCCCGCAATCGGCGCTGCCGCTCGTTCCAAGACAAGAAACGCATAATGCCAATATCTTCGACTATGGCGACAATCGCGTCATGGTCCATGTCGGCAACACGCTGCTGCTGGAGAATGGCCGCGCGCTTTTCCCGCAAAGAAATGTGACGCTGGATCTGCAATCGGAAACCGATCTGGGTTTCGTCTATGGCGGCACCTATCCCTCAGGCCGCCCCTTCCTCTGGTTCAGCCTCTATGCACAGGATGAGCAATTGGTGGCGCTGATCGAGATCGAGGCCAAAGTCCCTCCAGCAAAGGCACAGAAAGCGGTCCGGGAACAGCAGTCCATCGCCTGCGGCATGAACTTCCTGGGTGAAGCGCTGACCTGCAATTAGTACCGATGAACCTTCCCCTTGCAGCGATGCTCGCCTTCCAGGCCATCGTCTTCGCCGTCTGGATCGTGATCGCTTTTCGATGGTTGTTTGCCATGCGGGCGGACGCGGTGGCCGAAAGCGGCCGCACCTTGCCGGGCCTGGGACCCACCTTGCGCGCCTTCCGCGAAGGGTTCACTGGCGCCCGCTATGCCCGTCAGCGGTTATGGCTGGGCGTGAGTACGGTGCTGCTTTTGGCGGTCTCGTATCTGACCTCCTTGATGACCTGACTTTTGGAGACCGCCTATGCGAAAATCGTTGAGCCGTTTCTTGGTGCCTGCCCTGATGGTCTGGGCCTGCCTCGGCGCAGCAGCCATCCTGGCCGATGAATGCCCTGCCGAACGGGCGCTCTATGAACTCGAGACGGAAGAAGGCCGGCTGGAAATCGGCTTTGCGCAAGCCAGGAATTACGCCTCCATTGCTTCCGACCTCTATCTGTTCCTCACCACAACCCAGCGGACTTATTGGTTCACCTTCTCGGTGTCGAACGGCTATAGCGGCATGACACTGCTGCCGGTGACCGACCCCACGCGCGCCGACGCCGAACCGGATGGGCCGCGGGAACTGCTCGACCTGGGCAGTGACGACGAAGCTACGCAAGATGCCCTGCGCGCGCTGCGATTCTATGCTTTGGACGAGGATTTCACCTTCTGGTTCGAACCGCCCATGGCCGGCGAGCCAGCTCCGGCCTATATCATGGTGCCTGAAATCGGGCTGGCCCTCTGGTATGGCGCGGGGGCGCTCACCGACGATCCCGCCGCCGACCGCGATCCGGTGCCGCGCGGTATGTTCCAGCCCGCGGTCTGCCGGGGCGTCACCCCGCTGCTGGCCTGGCCATGAGGATTTTGCCAATGTCTTTCCCTTCAGGCATGGTTTTGCGACATGACGTTCTATCGGTCTGTTTCGCCTTCCTCCTCTCGATAGCGTGGATGATGACAGTGTTCGCAAAAGACCTTGCCCCTTCGTTCGGGGCAACGGGTCGCGGACACTATGATCAATATATACGTACCATCTTGTGCAACGCTGTTCTGGAGGCCGAGCAGGCTGCAGGGCTGGCCGACGGGCAGGATAGCAGGCTGGCGAAGGGCGTCGACTACACGCTCAACTTCGCCCGCTTTCTGCTCGAAAGCGGCAATGTCGTGGACGGGAATGGCATAATCCGCACCACCGATATTCTCGAAGGTGATTTACGGGCCGGTCATGACTATTGGCATGCACAAGCCCAGGCCCCCAGAAGCCCAGGCGATATGGTCGCCCGCTGCGTCGCAGAGTTCGGGCACGACTGGGAGTGATGCGACCGCCGTAGGGATGGGCCTGTGTGATCAGGCCAGTCCCAGCCGTGTCGCTTCCAGGGCGGCTTCGGCCCGTGAGGAAATTCCGAGCTTGCGGTAGATGCTCTTGATATGCGTGGCGATCGTGGATTCCGCCAGGCTGAGCGCCGCCGCCACCTCGGCGTTCCGCAGGCCACGCGCAACCATGGTAAGGACGTCCTGCTCGCGGGGGGTCAGGTCACCGCCGTCATTGCCTACCGGCCCGGTGCGCTGAAAATGTTCCATGATCCGGCGGGCGATGGTTGGAGAAAGGACGGGCAGGCCGTGCTGAAGCTGGGTGAGCTGGCGCAGGACGGTAGCTTCGGCCTGCCCCTTGAGAATATAGCCCTGCGCACCCGCCGATAGCGCCGCAACGATATGAGCGTCATCTCCGAATACCGTGCTGACGATGCACATCGTATCGGGGGAATGCTGGGCGAACTGGCGGATGATTTCGAGGCCGGAGCCATCGGGCAGGCCGAGATCGACCAACGCCACATCCCATCGGCCATGCCGGATATGCGCCAGAGCCTCTCGTACGTTGCGCGCAGTCCCGATCTCGGCGGCCGGAAAGGCCGATTGCGCGATCCTGGACAGCCAGATCAGGGCCTCAGGAACATCCTCGACGATCAGCAGGCGGCTGGCTGTCACGATTCGCAACTCCTGAGCGGGAGTTGAACCTGGATGCCGGTGCCGCCAATGCTCGAAATTGCGATGGTTCCGCCCTGTCCTTCGGCGCGCGCCGTCATGTTGGAGAGCCCGCCCCCCTGCCGATGCTCTCCCTGCATGAACCCCTTGCCGTCGTCGGCCAGGTTCAGCGTGAGCTGACCGTCGCATTCCTGAAGATCGACGCCAAAGCGGCTGGCCCCGGAATGCCGGATGGCATTGCTGGCGGCTTCCCGGACGATCGAGCGAATGCTGTGGGCCGTCCTGGCGTCCACCAGCAGGTCCTCGGCATGGCTGGTCTGCCAATCAAGACCAATTCCCACGGCATTGAGCCGTTCATCGGTTTCAAACCGCAGCTCGGCCAGGATTTCCTCCAGCTTCATGCCGCCGCCCTGAGCGTGGCTGATGATGTCGCGCAGGTCGGTCAGGGTTTCTCCGACAATGGCATCCTTGCGCTCAATGTCGGTGCTGTGCAGCGTTCGCAGCAGTTGCGCGCCGATATTGTCGTGCAGGTCCCGCGCCATTCGGCTGCGCTCCTGACGTGCGCCGCGTTCATGCGCATCCCGGCTTTCGAACGCATGGCCCATGAGGTCGACCAGTTCCTGTGCCCGGTCGGCATCGGCCTGGGAGAACAGCCGCCGGCCGGCATCGGCAAAACGCATGACTAGGCCCGGCGCGACTCCAGTGGCCGGCACCAGCAGCTCCTGCCCGCCATCGCGCAACTGCGCTTTGCCCGCATGGGACGCCGGCTCGATAGCCAATGGAGCGAAGCTTTCCTGTAAAATACTCCGCCAGCGCGTGTCCTGCTGAGCGCCATCCCGCGCCAGCGCGATATCGACGATCTGGCGAAAGCGCGCGGGATCGACGCTGATCCGGCGCGTCATCAGGCCGCCCAGGACATTGCGCAGGGGCAGATAGAGCATGCCCACCGCCAAGAGGGCGATTCCGAAAGCGGGGATGCGCTCTATGGCCACCACATAGATCAGAACCGCGTCCAGCGCGATGAGCAGAAAGCCGCCAATCAGATAGGACATAAGGCGGAACGACCAAATGCCCAGATCGAACAGGCGATAGCGGGCGACGCCGATGGCCAGTCCGCCATGGATGAGCAGGATGATGGCGAAGGCATGCGCCTGCTTGGCCTGCGGCTCCTGGCCCAGCAGCACCGGCAAGGCGATGGCGAACACGAAAACCGCCGTCCCCAGCAGGATCGACAGCCCGAACCAGCCCAGAGCCGCCCGGCCCAGAGGATTGCGCCGCGACAGATAGAGCTGCGTGCCGATCAATAAAAAGAGCACGATGAACTGCGCCAGCATCGGGGCGTAAGTGCCCACGGGCTGGGAGGACATGAGCTGGAGCGGCTGCGCGACTATCAGAACCAGCCCAACCGCCCATACGACACCGATGACCGCCCGATTGCCGATCCGGTTGGGGTAGACCAGCAGCAGGCTGATCAGGGCCAGGTCGAAAATATTGGTTCCGGCATAATTGCCAGCGGCCAGCAGGTGCAGCAATCCGCCGTCCAACGCCAGCTCCCTGGTGCTGTAAACAGATGCCGAGGCAGCCGACAGCATGAGTCCGATGCCGGATATGGCGAAGTAACGGCTCGCCTCGTCCCGCTTCAAAGACCAGACCCAGCCCCCCAATAGCGCGCCGGCGCCGCCAACCAGAAGCTGCAACCAAAATTCGAAGGGCAAGGACCAGGCGGGTCGGCCGGCATAGGGCGCTATTTGGACGGTTTCGGCTGTCCCGTCTGGGTTGGACACGGCAATGTTCAACCGCGGCAAGTCGACAAGCTCATGCAGTATTGTCTGTCGTGCCCGGAAGGCGTTGAGCGCCTCGTAGCTGTCGAGCGTGTCGGGCTCCTCGATAAAGTCCTGCCCCATGAGCTTGACCGCCCCGATCTGAGTCACGCGCAAACCGGGCTGCAAGGGGGATGGAAGATCGTCGCGCTGCACTTGCCGCAGGACGATCAGGCCATCGTCGCCCGGGCTCATCACCAGGCCCATCCAGGGCTGGCTGGTCGCCAGCCATAGCGCAGCCAGGGCTATGACGGCATAGAGCATGGTGACGATCGCCAATCGTCCCATCGGCGGCAAAGACAGCGCGCCGCTGCGCGGCGGCCGCTCATCGGTCATCACGTCCACTTCATATCCTTGTCCCCTGAACCGGGGATATCACAAACCCCCGATATTGCCTTAGACTTTTGCAGTCTTAACCCTGTCCCCACAGTGAAACGATAGTCCAACCGGATCAACCGATATGCGCAACGGTAAAAAGTCTTTTGGCAAGGTCGCGCTGCTCCTTCTCGGCGGCATGGCCGGCCTTGCGGTGCTGCTTCCGGGCGCCGAGGCGGCCTCGTTCCCGCGTGAGGGGAATGTCGATATTCCGAATGGCGTCGCCGCTCCCTTTGCAGGCTCGTGGTGGATCGGTTTTCCAGAAGGGGAGGGCATGATCAATGGCGAGCCGATCGTGACCTGCGCCGCCCCGGTGGAGCTTTCCGCAGAAAGCCCGGAAATGCTGCGCTACACCTCACCCAGAGGGACGCAAACCAGCTTCGAGCTGTTCGAATTTTCGGGAAGAACCACATGGTTCGTGGAAGGCGGCGAAAGCACGATCGCCGTTTGGGTCAGCGCCGACGAGTTTTTCGCCTATTCCGTCGACCTGCTTACGGGCAAGGCCCGTTGGGATTCTCCGATCGTTTATCGCCGCTGCTGATCGTGCCGCGCCACTCTTCGTCTTCGGGCGCTATTGCGTCGAACAGGTCGAGCGGACATTGACCGTCGCCACCGGCCGCAAAGTCGATCTCCTCTAGGCTCAAGGGCGACCAGATATAGCAGCCCTCAAATTCGACCAGCATAAGCGCGCCGCTGGCGCTTGACGGCGCGACCCCCAGCGCCAGACCCTCCTCCTCCGTCGTCACCGCACTCAAACCACCAGGCGGTTACATCTTGCGGCAAATGGCTATATTGGTCGATGCGAGGCGTGGCGGAGAGGTTTATCGCGGGCGGCAGCTTCGAAAGAGGCCCGCTCCGGGCTTTGGGATCTTCAGGATTCTCATGGCGCGCGCAGGTTCGAATCCTGTCGCCTCGTCTCTGGAGCGGGCGGATGGCGGTCCGGGGCGGCAGGAATTCTTCGAGTTGATGAAAAACGTCACCGACGTCGGCACGACGCCTCCGGCCAAAGACGCAAGCCTTCAGACGAAATAGCCGACGGGCGTCACTTGAACTTCAGAAGGCCGGAAATCACCGGGCGTTCGGCATCCACGAACTCGTCCATATTCTAGGTCCTGTTGACAAAGTATGGCATCCATATCCTTGCTGCGGCTAAGGCCAGGAAAGCGGCGAAGGATTTTGCGGTCTTGTCGAAGCGCGTGGCGATGCGGCGGAACTGCTTGAGCCTGTTGAACATGCGCTCGATGCGGTTGCGGTCCTTGTAGGCCCGGAAGTCGCACGGCGGCGGGTTCTTGCGGTTGGCTTTGGGTGGGATCACCGGAACAATGCCGCTCAGCAGCAGATCCTGGCGGACGACGTCGCCATCGTAACCTTTGTCAGCCAACAGCAGCCGCGGCTTGCCCACCGGCATGGCCATCAAAGCAGGGACGGCTGCATAATCTGACGCTTCTCCGCCCGTGAGGACAAAGCCAAGAGGGCGTCCCTGACCGTCTGTGCGGGCGTGGACTTTGCACGTAAAGCCGCCGCGTGATCGACCAAAAGCCTCCTTATGAGTCCCACTTTTGCGCCCGCTGCCTGGCTGTGGCCGCGCACTGTGGTGCTGTCGATCATGTGCTGCCAGTCGTCGGTGAGCCCGAGTTCGACCAGGGTCTCAAGCAGGGCGTCCCAGACCCCTTGCTCGGCCCAGCGGCGAAACCGGACATAGACCGAGTTCCACTTGCCGTAGCGCTCATGCATGTCGCGCCAAGGGCAGCCTACCCGCAGGACATGCAGCATGCCATTCAGATATCGGCGATTGTCCTGCGCTGGTCGGGACTTGCGTCCTCGCTCAGCCGGCAAAAGCTCGCCAATGAGCTGCCACTCTGCGTCCGACAAATCCCCACGCGCCAAAACCGCCTCCTAAAAAGCAGTCTTGAATCACGGCAAAGCCGATTTGGGAATCCACTTTGTCAACAGGCCCTAGGTCGCGGCGTCTGGGTTTCTTTCCACAATGAGGCGCGCCAAATACGAGGTCCGGGGAACGATCTCCACCCCACGCCGCGCGATCTTCACCCTGCGTGCCAGAATATATGCCGTCATCATAGGATTGGATTTTTGCCGGTGGCGCCTCGCGATAGGCGCCGGTGGTCTTGTCGGTCACCGCCACATAAAAGAGTGATGGTTCACGATGGACATTGATCGTTGTCGATATCTCGATGGTCTGCTTCGCCAAATCCCTGACCTTCAGCAGGAAACGGCAATTGCCACCGGCCGTGGTTACGATTTCGTCCGCCTTGTCGATCAGCGCGCTGTCTTCAGGCTTCAGCGCCTTGAGGCAGGCGATCAGACCGCGGCGCGCTATTTGCTCCGCATCTTCGGCAGAAAAATCTCGAGGAACACCGACCCTGACCCTGCGGAACCACCAGTCGTCGGGCGTGAATCTGGGCGCTTCCGCCTCGACCGCGTCGATGGGCAATTCGGGCGTATAGACCACATA
>NZ_JAUCDN010000019.1:0-21412 GCF_034675085.1 Devosia sp. | reverse complement strand
GGTGCAGCGTCGGCGCGCGGTTCAGCAGAACCGGGTGCTCGCGGATCACCTCGTCCAGGATATCCCAGACTTCCGGCTTTTCCTTTTCGACCAGCTTCTTGGCCTGCTTCACCGTCGAGGAGAAGCCCTTGGCTTCCAGCCGCGAATAGATGAAGGGCTTGAACAGCTCCAGCGCCATCTTCTTGGGCAGGCCGCACTGATGCAGCTTGAGGTTCGGCCCCACGGTGATGACCGAGCGGCCCGAATAGTCCACGCGCTTGCCGAGCAGGTTCTGGCGGAACCGGCCCTGCTTGCCCTTGAGCATATCCGAGAGCGACTTCAGCGGACGCTTGTTGGCACCGGTGATGGTGCGGCCGCGGCGGCCATTGTCGAACAGCGCGTCCACTGCTTCCTGAAGCATGCGCTTCTCGTTGCGGATGATGATGTCGGGCGCGCGCAGCTCGATCAGGCGCTTCAACCGGTTGTTGCGGTTGATGACGCGGCGATAGAGGTCGTTGAGGTCGGAGGTGGCGAAGCGGCCGCCATCCAGCGGCACCAGCGGGCGCAGCTCGGGCGGGATGACCGGAATGACGGTCATGATCATCCACTCCGGCTTATTCCCGGAGACAATAAACTGCTCGACGATCTTGAGGCGCTTGGCCAGCTTCTTGGGCTTGAGCTCGGTGGTCGCCTCGGCGATTTCCACGCGCAGATCGGCCGCGATCTTTTCCAGGTCGAGGGCGAGCAGAATGTCGCGGATGGCCTCGGCGCCGATCTTGGCGGTGAAGCTGTCGGCGCCATATTCGTCCTGCGCGTCCAGATACTGCTCTTCGGTGAGCAGCTCATGGGTGGTGAACGGGGTGAGGCCCGCATCCAGAACGACGTAGTTCTCGAAATAGAGAATGCGCTCGATGTCCTTTAGCGTCATGTCGAGCAAGAGCGCGATGCGGGACGGCAGGGACTTGAGGAACCAGATATGGGCGACGGGCGCGGCCAGCTCGATATGGCCCATGCGCTCGCGGCGCACGCGGCTGAGCGTGACTTCCACGCCGCATTTCTCGCAGATGACGCCCTTGAACTTCATGCGCTTGTACTTGCCGCACAAGCACTCATAGTCCTTCACCGGCCCGAAGATGCGCGCGCAGAACAGGCCGTCGCGCTCGGGCTTGAAGGTGCGGTAGTTGATGGTCTCGGGCTTCTTGATCTCGCCATAGGACCAGGAAAGAATCTTCTCGGGCGACGCGATCGAGATTTTCATCTGGTCGAAGGTCTGCACCGGGACGGCCGGGTTGAACGGGTCCATGACGTGGGAATGATGATTCATCAAATCTCTCCTCTATCCGCTGGGGTCCAGGCCGCTGCCCGGACCCTGGCGGAAGTGAATGGGGGGTGGAAGTGCCGGATTATTCCGCCGCTTCCTGAGGAGGGGCGAGCTCCGCTTCGGCCTGGCTCGGTTCGTTCTCGCCCACGTCGCGCATGTCGAGTTCGACATTGAGACCGAGCGAACGGATTTCCTTGACCAGGACGTTGAAGCTCTCGGGAATGCCCGCTTCGAAGGTGTCGTCGCCGCGCACGATGGCCTCGTAGACCTTGGTGCGGCCGGCCACGTCGTCCGACTTGATGGTGAGCATTTCCTGCAGCGTATAGGCGGCGCCATAGGCTTCCAGCGCCCACACTTCCATTTCGCCGAAGCGCTGGCCGCCGAACTGGGCCTTGCCGCCCAGCGGCTGCTGGGTGACCAGCGAGTACGGCCCGATGGAGCGGGCGTGGATCTTGTTGTCCACCAGGTGGTCGAGCTTGAGCATGTAGATGTAGCCAACCGTCACCTGACGGTCGAACTGCTCGCCGGTGCGCCCGTCATAGACGGTCGACTGGCCCGAGCCCTTGAGCCCGGCACGCTCCAGCATGTCTACGATATCGGCTTCCTTGGCGCCGTCGAACACCGGAGTAGCGATGGAAACGCCCTTGGAGAGGTGCTCGCCCAGGCGGACCAGGCCGTCATCGTCGAGGTCGGTGATGGTATCGTCACCCTCGAACAGCTCGCCGATTTCCTTACGGAGCGGCTTCAGGTCGCCCTTGGCGTGATAGGCGCGCACCATCTCGTCGATCTTCTTGCCCATGCCGGCGCAGGCCCAGCCCAGATGGGTCTCCAGGATCTGCCCGACATTCATGCGGCTGGGCACGCCCAGCGGATTGAGCACGATATCGACCGAGGTGCCGTCTTCCAGATACGGCATGTCCTCCACCGGCACGATGCGCGAAACCACGCCCTTGTTGCCGTGGCGGCCGGCCATCTTGTCGCCGGGCTGGATCTTGCGCTTGGTGGCGATGAAGACCTTGACCATCTTCATCACGCCCGGAGGCAGTTCGTCGCCGCGCTGGAGCTTGTCCACCTTGTCGATGAAGCGCTGTTCCAGCAGCTTGCGGCTCTCTTCATACTGGGCGTGAAGCGCTTCCATCTCGGTCATGACCTTGTCGTCATCCACCGCGAACTGCCACCACTTCGAGCGCGGCTGCGCCTCGAAGATGGAGTCGTTGAGCTTGGTGCCCACCACATAGCCCTTGGGGCCGGCGGTCGCCGCCTTGCCGAACAGCATTTCCTTGAGACGCGCATAGACGTTGCGGTCCAGGATCGACTGTTCGTCGTCGCGGTCCTTGGCGAGGCGTTCGATTTCCTCGCGCTCGATGGCCATGGCGCGCTCGTCTTTTTCAATGCCGTGGCGATTGAAGACGCGCACTTCCACCACCGTGCCGGCGTCGCCCGGGGGCACACGCAGGCTGGTGTCGCGGACGTCCGAGGCCTTTTCACCGAAGATGGCGCGCAGCAGCTTTTCTTCCGGCGTCATCGGGCTTTCGCCCTTGGGGGTGATCTTGCCGACCAGGATGTCGCCCGGCATCACCTCGGCGCCGATATGAACGATACCGGCTTCGTCGAGGTTCTTCAGCGCTTCTTCCGAGACGTTCGGAATATCGCGGGTGATTTCCTCGGGGCCGAGCTTGGTATCGCGGGCGCTGATTTCGTATTCCTCGATATGGATCGAGGTGAACACGTCCTGCATGGCGATCTTTTCGCTGAGCAGGATCGAGTCTTCGAAATTGTAGCCGTTCCAGGGCATGAAGGCGACGAGCACGTTGCGGCCCAGCGCCAGATCGCCCAGCTCGGTCGAGGGGCCGTCGGCGATGATGTCGCCGGCGTTCACATGGTCACCCACCACCACCAGCGGGCGCTGATTGATACAGGTGGACTGGTTGGAACGCTGGAACTTCATCAGATTGTAGATGTCCACGCCCGACTTCGACGCATCGGTTTCTTCCGTTGCGCGAATGACGATACGGGTGGCGTCCACCTGGTCGACGATGCCCTTGCGCTTGGCGACGATGGCCGCGCCCGAGTCACGTGCCACGACGGCTTCCATGCCGGTACCGACATAGGGCGCATGGGCGCGCAGCAACGGCACCGCCTGGCGCTGCATGTTCGAGCCCATCAGGGCACGGTTGGCGTCGTCGTTTTCAAGGAACGGGATCAGCGAGGCGGCGACCGACACCATCTGCTTGGGCGAAACGTCCATCAGGTCGACGTTTTCCTTCGGCGTCAGGCCGTTGTCGCCGGCATGGCGGGCCACGACCAGGTCGTCGGCCAGCTCGCCCTTGGCGTTGAACTGCACAGTCGCCTGGGCGACGTAGTGCTTGGCCTCTTCCATGGCGGAGAGATAGACCACCTCGTCGGTCAGCTTGCCGTCCACGATCTTGCGGTACGGGGTCTCGATGAAGCCGTACTTGTTGACGCGGGCAAAGGTCGAGAGCGAGTTGATAAGGCCGATATTCGGGCCTTCCGGCGTCTCGATCGGGCAGATGCGGCCGTAATGGGTCGGATGCACGTCACGGACTTCGAAGCCGGCGCGCTCACGGGTCAGACCGCCCGGCCCAAGCGCCGACAGGCGACGCTTATGGGTGATTTCCGAGAGCGGATTGGTCTGGTCCATGAACTGGCTGAGCTGGGACGAGCCGAAGAACTCGCGCACCGCGGCGGCAGCCGGCTTGGCATTGATCAGGTCCTGCGGCATTACCGTGTCGATTTCGACCGAGCTCATGCGCTCCTTGATGGCGCGCTCCATGCGCAGCAGGCCCAGCCGATAGGAATTTTCCATCAGCTCGCCCACCGAACGCACGCGGCGGTTGCCCAGATTATCGATGTCGTCGATTTCGCCACGGCCGTCGCGCAGGTCGACCAGCGTGCGAACGACTTCCACGATGTCTTCCTTGCGCAGGGTGCGCATGGTGTCGGGAGCGTCGAGCTCGAGACGCATGTTCATCTTCACGCGGCCCACGGCACTCAGATCATAGCGCTCGGCGTCGAAGAACAGCGACTGGAACATGGCTTCGGCCGTGTCCACGGTCGGCGGCTCGCCCGGACGCATGACGCGGTAGATGTCGAACAGCGCGTCTTCGCGGCTCTCGTTCTTGTCCACGGCCAGCGTGTTGCGGATATAGGCGCCGATGGTGACGTGGTCGATGTCGAGGATCGGCAGTTCGTCGAAGCCCAGCTCGAGCAGGCGGGTCAGAACCTTCTCGTCCAGCTCGTCGCCGGCCTCGGCATAGATCTCGCCAGTCTTGAGGTTGACCAGGTCCTCGGCAATATACATGCCGTAAAGGTCTTCATCGACAGCCAGCAGATGGGTGAGGCCGTTTTCGGCCAGCTTCTTGGCCTGGCGGGCCGAGAGCTTCTTGCCACCTTCATGCACCACGTCGCCGGTCTTGGCGTCGATCAGGTCATGGGTCGGCTTGGCGCCCTTCCACTTCTCGGCGTCATAGGGCACGCGCCAGCCCTTGTCGGACTTTTCGTATTGCAGCGTGTTGTAATAGGTGCCGAGGATTTCCTCGGCATCCATGCCCAGGGCCTTGAGCAGGCTGGTCACCGGAATCTTGCGGCGGCGGTCGATGCGCGCATAGACGATGTCCTTGGCGTCGAATTCGATATCGAGCCAGGAGCCGCGATAGGGAATGATGCGGCCGGCGAACAGCAGCTTGCCCGAGGAATGGGTCTTGCCCTTGTCGTGGTCGAAGAACACGCCGGGCGAACGGTGCATCTGCGAGACGATAACGCGCTCGGTGCCGTTGACGATGAAGGTGCCGTTCGAGGTCATGAAGGGCATGTCGCCCATATAGACGTCCTGCTCCTTGATGTCCTTGACGGACTTGGCACCGGTTTCCTCGTCCACCTCGAACACGATCAGCCGCAGCGTCACCTTGAGCGGGGCAGCGAAGGTGATGTCGCGCGCACGGCACTCGTCGATGTCGTATTTGGGCTGCTCGAATTCGTACTTCACGAATTCGAGGGAAGCGGTATTGGCAAAATCCGTGATCGGGAAGACCGACCGGAAGACGGACTGAAGCCCTTCGTCGGGACGACCGCCCTTGGGCTCGTCGACCAGAAGGAACTGATCGTAGGAAGCCTTCTGGACTTCGATCAGGTTGGGCATCTCCGTGACTTCGCGGATGGTGCCGAAGGACTTGCGGACCTTGCGGCGGCCGTTGAACGTGGTAGCCATGAAAGCTCCTGTCTATGCGCTTTTGCCCGTTGCGCCAGCCGGCAGAGGCGAAATGGCCTTGCCCGCGAACACTCCGGTGCGATTGGTCTTGCAAGCAGATATCCAAAAATCCGACTATCAGCCGTCGGGTCTCGGGATATGTGCCCCTCGTCGTCTCGTGGTCCCGCAATGGCTGAACTGGCTTCCCGGACCGGGGAAAGCTGCACTCCAAACGCCAAATACCCCATGGCGCAAAGCCATGAGGTCCAACGGACGTCAGCGTGCCTCAGACATCGAAATCGTCATATATTCCGCAAATTGGCGCCTGCGGCCCATCCAATCGGCCCGGCGGTTGAGTCCCGTGAAAACGGGAAAGCGAAATGGCACATAGCGCGCCATTTCGCCAATTTCAAGGCAGAAGCCGAACTTACTTGAGTTCGACCTTGGCGCCGGCATCTTCCAGCTTCTTCTTGATGTCTTCGGCTTCAGCCTTCGACACGCCTTCCTTGATCGCCTTGGGAGCGGCTTCGACCAGAGCCTTGGCTTCGCCCAGGCCGAGACCGGTGATGGCGCGGACTTCCTTGATGACGTTGATCTTGTTGTCGCCGAAGGAGGCGAGAACAACGTCGAATTCGGTCTTTTCTTCAGCGGCAGCGGCCGGGGCAGCGCCGCCAGCAGCGGCAACGGCAACCGGAGCGGCGGCGGAAACGCCCCACTTCTCTTCGAGCATCTTGGACAGCTCGGAGGCTTCCAGGACGGTCAGGGCGGACAGGTCTTCTACGATCTTGGCGAGATCAGCCATTTGATATCACTTTCATCAATTGAGTACGGTATGAACCGTGGATTGCCCTTTTGGGCGGATGGTTATGCTGCTTCCTGGCTCTTTTCCGCATGCGCGGCGAGAACACGGGCGATGCCGCCAGCCGGTGCGACGACGACCGAAGCGATACGCGTAGCGGGCTGCTTGAGCATCCCGGCCAGCGTGGCGCGCAGTTCGTCGAGCGACGGCATGGTCGCCAGGGCCTTGACGTTGTTGGCGTCAAGAGCGGTCGCCCCCATGGCGCCGCCAAGAACGACAAACTTGGCGTTCTTTTCGGCGAACTTTGCCGCGATCTTCGGCGCAGTTACGGGGTCTTCCGCATATGCCATGACGATCGGCCCGGTAAGCAGGGCCGAAATGTCCGCATTGTCGGTTTCTTTGAGAGCCAGCTTCACAAGACGGTTTTTAGCGACCTTAACGTGGCCGCCAGCCTTCTTCACTTCAACGCGAAGCGATTCCAGGTTGGCCACGGTAAGACCGGTATTCTGCGCGAGGACGATCGATCCAGCGCCCGAAAGGGCTGCCTGGAGCGAAGCGACGACTTCACGCTTTTCCGCTCTATCCACTGCTAGTCTCCACATTGAGCCCGGCGTAGAGGTGCCGGGCCATTGCCAATTGCTGCCCTCCGATCTCCCAAGGGAGGAGAGGAGCAACGGTTAAACGCCTGTCAACCGTGCTGCCCGGACGGGCAACTGGCCTGGTTCGAACCGTAATCGCCCTGCCCGTCCGGACAGGAAAATCATGGTCTCACCCCATCTATGCTGGCGTCTGGCGACTTTAAGCCAACCCAAATCGGCTGGCACCGGCAGTCTCGGACAGGACTTGCGCCTCCCTTGCGGGAAGCCACCGGGCGGCCGGAGCCGCCCGGAATTTCTTAGAGGGCCGAAGCCGGCTCCACATGCAGGCCCGGACCCATGGTCGAGCTCACGGCCACCTTCTTGACATAGGTGCCCTTGGCCCCGGCGGGCTTGGACTTCTGCACCGCATCGGTGAAGGCCTTGATGTTTTCGATCAGCGCTTCTTCCGAGAACGACACCTTGCCGATGCCGGCATGGATGATACCGGCCTTTTCGACGCGGTATTCCACGGCGCCGCCCTTGGCAGCCCCGACGGCGCCCTTGACGTCCATGGTCACGGTACCGACCTTGGGGTTCGGCATCAGGTTGCGCGGGCCCAGGATCTTACCCAGACGGCCGACCAGCGGCATCATGTCCGGGGTGGCGATGCAGCGGTCGAATTCGATCTTGCCGCCCTGGATGGTCTCCAGCAGGTCCTCGGCGCCCACGATGTCGGCGCCGGCTTCCTTGGCCTCGTCGGCCTTGGGGCCACGGGCGAACACGGCGACGCGCACGGTCTTGCCGGTGCCATTGGGCAGGGTCACCACGCCACGGACCATCTGGTCGGCATGACGGGGGTCGACGCCCAGGTTCATGGCGATCTCGACGGTTTCGTCGAACTTGGCCGAGGCCTTGGACTTCACCAGCTTGATGGCTTCATCGAGCTTGTAGAGCTTGTTGCGGTCGATGCCCTCACGGCCAGCGGCGACCTTCTTTGCGATCTTTGCCATTGCGATCAGCCCTCGACCTGAATGCCCATGGAACGGGCGGAACCGGCAATCATCGACACGGCGGCGTCGATGGTGTCGGCATTGAGATCCTTCATCTTCTTCTCGGCGATATCACGCAGCTGAGCCTGGGTGATGGTGCCGGCCGATTCCTTGCCCGGCAGCTTGCTGCCCGACTTCAGGTTGACGGCCTTCTTGATGAAGTAGGTGACCGGCGGAGACTTCATCTCGAAGGTGAAGCTCTTGTCGGCATAGGCGGTGATCACGACCGGAATGGGCGAACCCTTTTCCATCTCCTGCGTGGCGGCGTTGAACGCCTTGCAGAATTCCATGATGTTCAGGCCGCGCTGGCCGAGGGCCGGCCCGATCGGCGGGGACGGCGTCGCGGAGCCAGCCGGCACCTGCAGCTTTACGTAGCCAACGATTTTCTTTGCCATTTCAGTCCTCTATCTTGCCTTGATCGGCAGGTTGAGCCGCGGTTCGGGTTCATGGCGCCGGCAAAGCGCCACTCCCTCCCACGGTTTCATCCGGCCAAGGCCGGATGTCTTCTAGCGGGCGCGCTTGCGCAACGCCATGTCAGATCTTTTCGACCTGGCCGTATTCGAGCTCCACCGGCGTGGGGCGCCCGAAAATCGAAACTTCCACCTTGAGGCGGCTGCGCTCCTCGTCGACCTCTTCCACCACGCCATTGAAGCTGGCGAAGGGACCGTCGGAGACGCGCACATTCTCGCCCACCTCGAACGAGACGGACGGCTTGGGATGATCCACGCCTTCCTGCACCTGCTGAAGGATGGCCTGAGCCTCCTTTTCAGAGATCGGCATCGGACGATTGTCCGAGCCGAGGAAGCCGGTGACCTTGGGCGTGTTCTTGATGAGATGGAACGCCTCGTCGGTCATGTCCATCTTCACCAGCACATAGCCGGGAAAGAACTTGCGTTCGGCATCGACCTTGCGGCCGCGACGGATCTCGACGACCTTCTCGGTCGGCACGATCACGTCCTCGAACAAATGGTCCAGCTTCTTCTGCGCAACCTTCTGGCGGATGTCTTCCGCCACCTTGCGCTCGAAGTTCGAGTAAGCCTGAACGATATACCAGCGCTTGGCCATGCCGCGTCGCCGCTCCCAGTATTACAGTTTCCCCGATCCGCTCAACGGATCGAGAGCAAGAGCCCGACCACCCAGGAAATCAGCTGGTCGGCCAGAAGAAAGAACAGACCGGCCAGGATGACCAGTATGATCACCATCACCGTCGAGATCAGCACCTCGTTGCGCCCGGGCCAGGTGACCTTGGCGGTTTCCTGCCGGACCTGCTGCAGGAACTGGATCGGATTCGGACGGGCCATAAGCGAATCTACTCTGGTGTTTGGTGCAAAACCAAAGGCCGCGCGGGGTCCCGCACGGCTGGAATGTGGGTATCTAGAGAAAACTCCTAACAATTGCAACAGCCCCGCGCCAACAATGCGCATCCCCTCGGGCTCCGGCGCGAAATTTACCGAAACCTGAATATGTTGAAATAGCGCTTGCTCCGGCTTGCACGCGGGCGTTCAATCGCTTTTGATACCCTTTGGCAGAAAACCCGAGCAGCAAAAAAGGCGCCAGCATGTCCCCGAGCGGCACCCATTTTGAAATCAAGGGATGCGAACTGGTCCATTTCGGGACCCATCCTACCATGGCCGGCCGCGTCACCGGCGTGGTGCGCGTGCGCATCGAAGAGCGCTTCATGGGCAATCTCACCGCCTATCCGCTCGATCTCAAGGTCAAGGCCGATATCGGCGAAGCCGCGCCCGAGCGCATCCGCACCGCCCTGCTCGCCCACGCCGCCCATCAGCTCAACAAGCTCAAGGCCCGCCACGGCGAGCATCACCAGATGGCCGCCGAATAGCCGGGCTTGCCTCGCCCGAAGATGTGATCGTCCCTGTTCTTTTGTGAACGCCGCCGGCGGGAACGCTTACACGCGCCCGGGATTGGCTTAACGCTGGTCTTTCGGCCAGCAGGTTCACGAAAGGAAACCATCATGTCTCCCAACAGCAATCGCGGCGGCAGCCACGAGCAGAACGCAAAAACCGGCCAGCAGAGCCAAAAGGACAACGACATGCGCCAGGCCGGCGGCCGCGACCAGCAGCCCTCCCGCGGCGGCACGCATGAGCAGCATGTCAAGGCTGGTCAGCAAAGCCACAAGAATGGCTGACCTTGGCCTGCCGGAGAGCCCCTGAGGCCCTCCGGCCTTTTAAGGAAAGGACGCCCCATGCCCGCCGAAAAACCCAGGCCCGCGCCGGAGGAAACCCGGCCCGGCAAGCAGCAGGACGACAATATCGACGACCTCGGCCGCCGCCCCGACGGCACCCCGCAGGACCAGCCCGCCAAGACCCCGCCCAGCAAGCCGCGATAACCGCCTGACCTGTTCCTCGCTCTAGGCGCTGAACATCAGGATGGCCAGCGCCAGGACGATGGACAGAAGGATGGCCACTATGGTGATTTTATCAGGAGTCATGCCCGCTCCCTAGGATCGCGCTCTTGCCATGGCAAGATGCCATTGCGGGCGGCAAAACGCCTCATGGCCCGAGAATACTCCGCATCTACAAGCGGAGGAAGCGGCGGCAGAGCCTTGATATTTCAATGGAAAGGCCTGGCAGGGGCTGGGGGACTCGAACCCACGACCCTCGGTTTTGGAGACCGATGCTCTACCAACTGAGCTAAACCCCTTCAGGCGAGGCTGTGTCTAAAGGCAAAGTCATCGCTTCGCAAGACCCTTGCGCCCTTTCCCCTGCCCCAATGCACAATTGAGCTCCGATTTTCACGCCAGCATGTGGACCAGAAGCGGCGCGGCCAGGCCGAGCAGACCCAGCATGGAAATCGTGAAGCACACCGACCGCCAGGGCGTGAGCCCCTTGAGATAGCAGGGAACATAAGCCAGGCGCGCGCCCAGATAGATCCATCCTCCCGCCAGCGAGAGCGCCCCTGTTTCCTCCAGCAACAGGGAAAGGATGGCCAGGGTCAGAAAGATCGGCAATGTCTCGTGCAGATTGGCCAGCGCCCGCTGGGCGCGGCCCAGTTCGCGGCTGGGCGGGGGCAGGTCGTCGCGTGGCCCCATCTGGGCGGCGCTGCCCAATTGCCGCGACAGATAGGCCGCCGGCAGAAGCGCCTGAACCAGCGTCAGGGCCAAAACGAAAAAGATGATGAGCAGCATCCCGGCCTCCATCCGCCGAAACCGGCTGTTGGAAACCTGCCATTTGCCGACCCAACCGTCCAGAGGGCGGCTGGCTCAGCCGGTGCGGCGCCAACCCTCCTGCCGCACGAAATCCTCCAGGTCGTCCCGGCTCATCGGGCGGGCAAAGGCATAGCCCTGCAGGATATCGCAGCCTAGATCGCGCAGAATGGTGGCGTGCTGCATGGTCTCGACGCCTTCGGCGACGATCTCGATATCCATCGACTTGCCGATATCGACGATAGAAGCCACCAATTGCCGCTGCGCCGGCTGGTCGAGAATGGGCAGCACCAATTGCCGGTCTATCTTGAGGCGGTGGGGATGCAGCTTCTGAAGCGAGACGATGGAGGCATAGCCGGTGCCGAAATCGTCGATCTCCACCTCGATGCCGAGTTCCTTGATCCTATCGATATTCCAGGCCACCACCCCGTCGCCTTCGTCCAGATAGATGGATTCAACCAGTTCGAAGGCCAGCCGTCCCGGCTCCAGCGGCAGGGCGCGCAGGCTGGCGATCAGCCCGTCGTCATGCAGGCGCCGCAGCGAGACATTGACCGAGGCGCGCGGCACCCGCAGGCCCATTTCGTCCCAGCGCGCCAGATCGGCCAGCGCCTGTTCCAGCACCAGCCGGTCGATCTGCGTGACGACGTTGAGCTCCTCGGCCACGCCCAGGAAGCCGTCCGGCGTCTTCAGCCCTTCCACCGGATGTTGCCAGCGCGCCAGCGCCTCCACTCCCACCAGATCGAGCGTATGGGCATCGAATTGCGGCTGGTAATGGGCGATGAAGGCATTGTCATCCAGCCCGCTGAGGATTTCGTCGGCGATTCTCTTTGTGTGGATCACCTCGGCCTGCAACGCCTCGGAGAAGAATTCGTGCCGATTGCGCCCGCGCGCCTTGGCCCGGTACAGCGCGATATCGGCGTTGATGAGCAATTGCTTGACGTCGATTGGGCTGACGCGGGAAGCGGCCACGCCGATGCTGACCCCGAAGCGGCATTCATGCCCTTCATGCATCACCGGCCGGCGCATTTCGCCGACGATGCGCGAGGCCATGCTGGTGAGCCGGTCGTCGCTGGAGCCGGCGCTGGAGACGATGACGAATTCGTCGCCCCCGATCCGCGCCACGAAGTCGGTTTCCCGGCAATTGTCGCGCAGCACCCGGCTGGCGTGGATCAGCATGGCGTCGCCCGTGGCATGGCCGAGCGTGTCGTTGATCTGCTTGAAGCGGTCGAGGTCGATATGCAGCAGCGCGATCGACCCGCTGCCCAGATAGCCTTCGGCGGCGTGGCGCTGCAACATCTCGTCCAGATAGCGTCGGTTCGGCAGGCCGGTCAGGCTGTCATGCAGGGCATTGTGCTCGATGCGGGTGCGCGCCGCCTCCAGGTCGCGATTGCGCGCCTCGGCCTCGCGCTTGGCCCGGTGCAGGGCCTGGTTGCGCTCCACATCGGCGGTAATGTCCCAATTGACGCCCAGCACCTTGTCGCCCCGGCCCGGCTCGGCGAACAGCACCGCCATGGAGCGGATATGGCGGCAGGAGCCGTCAGGGAGCAGGATACGATAATCGGATTCGTAGCGCCCCTGGCCCAGGGCCGCATTGAATTCAGCCGGCGCCCGCTCGCGATCATCCGGATGCAGGGCGGCGAGCCAGTGACGGTGATAATCCTTGGGGCCCTCCCCGCCGAGCCCGAAAAGCTCGCAGGTCCGCTTGTCCCAAACTTCCTCACCGGTTTCGACATCCAGTTCCCACACCCCCACCTTGGACACTTCCAGCGCCAGGTTCAGCCGCTCGGTGAGGCGCGCCATCTCGATCTCGCGCCGGCCCATGGCCTCGATATGGCTGTGCCGCTCGGCCACCATGCGCGAGGTCACCAGAATGGGCAGCAGGATGAGCGCACCAGCAAGCAGGATCAGGCTGCGGGAGGTCCACAGCGTCATCGGATCGGCGCCCCAGCCGGCCTTGGGCACGGCGGCGATCTGCCACGAGCCCGCCGGCAGCACCACGTCGGCCAGCACCGGCGACGCCGCGTGCAGGTCGGGGCCATAGAAGCGCTTGCCTCTGGCCCCGGCGCCGTCAATGCCGGTTATCGATATCTCGAAATCGAGATCCTCGCCGATGCCGCTATCGGCATAGAGCTTTTGCACATCGATGACGGCGGCGATGATGCCCCAGAATTCGCGCGCTCCGCCCCGCTGGATGAAGACGGGGAATCGCCCGATCAGCCCCACCCCGCCCTGCATCAGGTCGACCGGGCCGGCCATGCTGAGCTGGCCGGTCTGGCGCACCCTGTCCACCGCGTCCCATTGCGCTGGCACGGTGCGATAATCGACACCCAAAATGGTGGCATTTCCCACCAGCGGATAGGTCATGCGGATGACGAGGTCCGGCGCCACGGCGACCGAACGCAACTGGCCGCCCGCCTCGAAAATACTGCGCGCCAGCGCGTTGAAATGCGCCTGGTTCATGTCCGGCTCGGTGGAGATGGTCGCCACCAGCCCCCTCACCAATTGGATATTGCTGACGATATTGCCTTCGAGCTTGGCCCGGATCAGCGACACCTTGGCCAGCGTCTCCGCCCGCAGGCGGCTTTCCACGATCTGCTGGTTCTGGCGGTCGAGCAGCACCCCGAGGATGAGCATCACCACCACGGCGATGAGCACGGGCACAAGCGCTGACCGCTTCCCGTTCACCCCCAAAAGATCCAGCAATCCCCTGCCCACCCGGCGCCCTCCTGCCGGCATTGTTCCAGTTTCAATGCTAAAGAGCAGGAATTAACAATGACCTACGCACAATCGCCCAAATTGGCGGCGGTTCCAGCGGCGCGGCGGCGGATTTTTACCGCCGCGCTAGGGCTATTTTGTCGGGCGATAGCGCGTCACGCGCTCGCCAGAAGATGCTCGGCCGGCCAGGAGGCGATCAGCTGGCGCAGGATATCGCGATCTTCCGCATCGAGAGCGGGAACGCCCGGCAGGCGCACGGGGCCGACCTCGGTGCCGCTAAGGCCCATGGCCTCCTTGACCACGGTCACATTGGTGCCGTTTTCAAACTTGGTCCGCATGTCCTCGAAGGTGCCGATGGCGTCGACCAGGCGGCGAGCCCGTTCGTAATCGCCCGCCTCCAGCGCCTGCCAGACGGCCAGCGATAGGCCGGGCGCGACATTGACAAGGCCGGAAGTGAACCCCCTGGCGCCGACCGAATAGAACGGCGCGGCCCAGCCCTCGGCAAGGCCGCAGACCCAGATGATGTCCACATCCTGGGTCTGGCGCACGCAATGGGCGAGCCGGATCGGGTTGCTGGCCGCATATTTAATGGCCGGAATATTGGGGTGGGCGGCGATGCGGCAGAGATCGGCGACGCTCATGGTTTCCGAGCGGCAATAGGCCACCACCGGCAATTCGGACGCTTCGGCCAGCGCGATGAAATAGTCGGCCTGCGCGGCCGGAGCCGCGAACGGATCGCGCGGGTGATGGGCCATCAGCGCGTCGGCGCCGGCGAGCTTGGCCTGGCGGGCGGTGGCGATGGCCTGGCGCAGCGAGCGCCCGACGGAAGCGGTGACCAGGCTCCGGCCCTCGGCGCCGGCGATGGCGGCGGCATGGATGCGGCTCACTTCGTCGTCGGTCAGGCTGTAGAACTCGCCGGTATTGCCGGCGGAGACGATATTGTGAATACCGGCCTGGGCGATGCGGGAGACGATGCGGCGCGTCGCCGCCACGTCCACTTCACCCGCGGCGTCATAAGGCGTCACATGGACACCGGAAATACCGCGCAGGCCCGCTTCAAGCTTATTCATTCTCTTTCCTTTCATTCATGGGCCTGCCGAACAGGCTGGCCGCATATTTCTCACCGGACCGCACGATGTGGTCGCGCATGGCGCGCTCGGCACGCTCGCTGTCGCGATCGCGGATGGCAGTCATGATTCCGCTATGCTCCGTCAGGGCGCGCTTGCGTTCCTCGGCGTTGTCCAGAAGCCTGGCGCGGCTGGCGTCGTCATAGACCATTTGCAGGGATTGCAGCCGCAACAGGTAGGTGCAGCGCGAAGCGGTACGGATAGCGTCGTGGAATTGGGTATTGAGGCTGGCAAGCAGGGCCGCGTCCGCCTGCTCGGTCGCCGTCGCCATGCGATCGATGATGGCACCGAGCTCGTCTATTTCGTCCGCGGTGGCGTTCTTGGTCGCCTGACGCGCGATCATGCTTTCGATGGCGGCGCGGGCGAGCGACATTTCCTCGGCCTGGGCAGGCCCGAACGAAACGAAGACGCCGCGGCGCGGCTCGGCCTTGAGCAGCCCCTCCGCCTCGAGGCCGCGAATGGCTTCCTTGAGCGGGGTCGTGCTGACCCCGAGCTGCTCCGCCAGCGTGCGCTCGTTCAGGCGCTGCCCGACCTCGAACTGACCCGAGAGCACGGCCTTGCGCAGGGCCTCGCGCACATGGTCACGAAGGTTCTTGAGATGCCCCGCCTCGATAGGTCCCAGTTGCTGGCCTGCCATTTCGTCCTCTCTCGATTGCGCTGCCCCGGCTCAGTCGAGCCCGAGCAAAGCATCTACCGCCAAAGTATATGACGCACTTCCGAATCCACAGATCACGCCTTTGCACACGGCGGCAATCATCGAATGGTGGCGAAAGTCTTCCCGGCGGTGAACATTTGTTAGGTGCACTTCGATTGCACTGACGCCGGCGCCGGATATGGCATCGCGCAGGGCCAGGGATGTGTGCGTCAGCGCCCCGGCATTGAGAATCACCCCATGGCCCTCCCGGCCCGCATCGTGGATGCGGCCAACCAGCTCGCCCTCGTGGTTTGACTGCTCAAACAAAATCTCGGCGCGCCCCGCCGCATGCTTGCGCACCAGCGCCTCGATATCGCCCAGCGTCGTCGTGCCATAGGTGGCCGGCTCCCGCGTTCCCAGCAGATTCAGGTTCGGCCCGTTCAGGACCAAGAGCGTCGTCGACATTTTCAGCTCCTCGCTTGACGCGATACGAAATCTGATATTTCATATACACAACTTGAGGGAAGTTGCAACGATGGCCGCGCATCTAAAAAACCGCGCCACCGGGCAAAGTCGGGCCGTAAGGGGGAAATCCGATGGAAACGGGACAAGGCCGGGGAACGGCCGCAAACCGCTTTAACTATTTCGTGGCCGCGTTCATGGTCGCGGTCGCCGCCGTCATCGGGCACGGGACCTTTCTGGTCGCGCGTCCGAGAGGCGATATCTCCATGCCGACGGTCTTTCCCGGCGTACTCATTGCCGTCCTGCTGGTGCTGGCTCTTCTTCTTGTGCAAAAGACCAGGACGGATGCCCTGCCCGCTCCGGATGGCGAGCCGATCAGCCTTGCCGGCCATATCAAGGCGGCGTCGATTTTCGCGATCGCGGTCGCCTATCCGCTCGCAATGCTGGTGATCGGCTTTCCGGCCGCCACGGCGCTCGCGCTCACCGCCTTCTGCATCACTCTGGGCGAACGCCGATACTGGCTCGTCATGCTCTATGCCCTGGCTTTTGCGGCCTTCGTCTATGGCGTTTTCGTCATGGCGCTGCGCGTCCCATTGCCCATGGGCCTGTTCGAATAAGGGAAGCGGCTGATGTCTTTTGAAATATTGGCCAGCGTTGCCACCCTCTCCAACCTGACCGCCATGCTGGCGGGCGTCATGCTCGGCATTGTCGGCGGCGCCCTGCCCGGCCTCACCGCCACCATGGTGATCGCGCTGCTGGTGCCGTTCACCTTCAGCATGGCGCCGCTGGCGGCCCTGCTGATGCTGTGCGGGATTCATGCCGGCGCCAATTATGGCGGCGCCATCACCGCCATCCTGCTGCGCACCCCCGGAACCCCGGCGGCGGCGGCCACTGTGCTCGATGGCTATCCGATGGCCCAGAAGGGCCAGGGGCGGCGCGCCGTGGAACTCGCCCTCTACGCATCCGGCATTGGCGGCCTGGCCAGCGTTCTGGTGATGATCTTCCTGTCGCCGGTGGTCTCCAATGTGGCCCTGATGTTCGGCCCCTCGGAATACTTCGCCATCGGCGTGTTCGGCCTCACCGCCATTGTCGGCGTCGCCGGCCGCTCGCTGCTCAAGGCCCTGGTGGCGGCCGCGATCGGCCTGACCCTGACGCTTGTCGGGCTCGATCCGGTCACCGGCTATCCGCGCTTCACCTTCGGCTCCATGGATCTTCTGGGCGGCGTGCCGTTTCTGGCGGCGCTGATCGGCCTGTTCGCCCTGCCCGAGGCCTTTCGCCGCTCGGCAAGGATGATCGGCCAGCTTCGCGAAGAGGCGCCGCACTTCGACAATTCCCATACCAGCCTCCGCGAAATCGGCGAACTGACGCCCGAAGCGGTCAAGTCCGGCCTCATCGGCAGCGCCGTGGGCGTGTTGCCGGGCGCCGGCGGCGATGTCGCGGCATTCATCGCCTATAACGAGGCGCGCCGTTCAGCCAAGGACAAGTCCCAGTTCGGCAAGGGTGATCCGCGCGGCCTGGTGGCGGCGGAATCGGCCAATAACGGCATTACCGGCGGCGCCATGGTGCCCCTGCTGACGCTGGGCGTGCCGGGCGATGCGGTCACCGCCGTCCTCATCGGCGCCTTCACCATCCATGGCATTCGTCCCGGCCCGCTTCTTTTCGAGACGCATCTGGAAACGCTGATCTATCCGCTGTTTCTCGGCCTTATCGCCATCAACATCCTCATGCTGGTCTGCGGCTTCCTGTTCTCCGGTCCGGTGGCCCAGATCGTGCGCCTGCCACGCAGCTTCATCATCGGCGGAGTCATCGTGCTCTCGGTGATCGGCGCCTATTCGATGCAGTTCAGCATGTTCGACGTGTTCCTCATGCTCGGCTTCGGCGCGCTCGGCTACTTCTTCGAGGAGAACGACTATCCCCTGTCGCCGATCGTTCTGGCGATCATCCTCGGCCCCATGGTCGAAACCAATCTGCGCCGGGGCCTGGCAATGCATCAGGGCGATGCCCTGGCATTCCTCTCCAGCCCAATTTCCCTGACGATCTTCGCACTCGCGGCCGTAACGGTCTGGTTCAGCGTGCGCAGTCGGAAGGCAACCTTTGCTACCACGTCCAACGCCTGAAGGAGAATTTGCGTGACTATGATGAAATTCGTTCGCACAGCCGGCCTCACGCTGGCGCTGCTCGGAACCGCGGTGGGCGTCGCCCATGCGCAGGCCTTCCCCGATCGCTCGATCAACTCGATCGTCGCCTTTGGCGCCGGCGGCAGCACCGACGTTGCAGCCCGCTCGCTGGTACGCTTCGCCCATGAATATCTGGGCCAGGAAATCGTCGTCGAGAACCGCACCGGCGGCGCCGGCGCGGTCGGCATGCTGGCGCTGGCCAATGCCCGGCCCGATGGCTACACCATCGGCACGGTGAATTTCGAACTGCTGGCCTTCCGGCCGCTCGACCGCGCTCCGAGCGGCCCGGAAGACATGCGCTTCATCAGGAAGGTGCAGGCATCCCCCGCGACGCTGACCGTGCCGGCCGACGCACCCTGGAACACGCTGGAGGAATTCCTTGAGGAAGCTCGCCAGAATCCGGGCAAGCTGCGCATCGCCGCTTCGCCTCCGGGCGCGGTGTGGAACGTCGCCGCCGGCCTCATCACCAATGCCACCGGCACCGATATCAACGTCGTGCCCTTCGATGGCGGCGCGCAGTCGGCCGTTGCCCTTTTGGGCGGCCAGGTCGACGCCACCACCATCTCGGTGCAAGAAGTGATGGATCACGTCACCGCCGGCAAGCTCAAGGTTCTGGCCACCGCCACCGCCGAGCGCCACCCCGCGCTGCCCGACGTGCCGACCTTTACCGAGGCGGGCTACGACATCGTGTTCGGGTCCTGGGCGGCCATGGCCGCGCCCAAGGATATTCCCGAAGACCGCTTCCAGGCGTTGAGCGAAGGGCTCAAGAAGATGTTCGATGACGAACGTTTCCAGACCTTTGCCGAGGAAAATGGCATTACGCTGGACTATGTGCCGGGCGATGAATTCGCCAGGCAGATGGAAGCCGAAGCCGCCAATGTCGCTGCCGTGCTGGCGGCGCAGGGCCTGACCAACTAACTGACACGAGTCCCATGACCGAGCCTGTCCTGCTTTCGCGCCGCAATCCCAAATACTGCATCGACGCATCCGAAACGCCGGAGGCCAGCATTGCCGGCCCCACCCGGCTGATCTTCGAAACGCACGATGCCCGTGGCGGAAAGCTGCGCGAAGCATGGCAGGTCCACCAGACGACTCCTGACTTTTCGGAACGCTTTCCGAAGGTCAATCCGGTCACCGGCCCTGTTTTCATCGACGGGGCCGAACCGGGAGACACCATTGCGGTGACCATCCTCGACATCGCCCTCGACGATCAGGGCTTCATCCTGGTCAAGCCCGATATGGGAATCTCGCACGGCAAGGTCGAAGAGCCCATCGCCAAGATTTGCAAGGTGCGCGACGGGCTGGTCGAATTCGATGACCTGCGCTTCCCCGTCGCTCCCATGGTGGGCGTGGTTGCCCTCGCCCCGGCCGGCGGGCCCGTTTCCCCGGCCCTGGTGGGCCGCTATGGCGGCAATATGGATTGCCGGCGCCTCGCGGTTGGCACCACCATCCACCTGCCCGTTCAGGTCAAGGGCGCGATGCTCTATGTCGGCGATGTCCATGCCGCCATGGGCGATGGCGAGGTCACCGGCACCGGCATCGAGATCGGCGGCCGGGTCACGCTCGACGTGCGGCTCGTCAAGGGCGAAGCCCGTTCCTGGCCCTGGCTCGAAACCGAAGGCGAGATCATCGCACTCTCCTGCGCCCCCACCTATGAGGAGGCCGGGCGCATCGGCGTCGATGAGATGATCGGCCTGCTGGCCGTTCACCACGGCCTGAACGCCACCGACGCCTATATGCTCGTCAGCGCCCTGGGCAATGTCTGCATCAACCAGTCCTGCGGCTCCACGGCCGACATCAGCGTCAGGGTGGAAATGCCCAGGCTCGGCCACGGCATCGAGCGCATCGCCTGACGCTTCCCATAGTTTGGAGAACACCAATGATCGTCAACGATCTGCCCGACCACGCCCTACTGTCCGACGCCACCTGGCAAGGGCTTGCCCGCCTCCAGCCAGCCTCGCTCGGGCACTATCTGACCAATGGGATCATTTCCAATGGCATCCGGCCGCTGGTGCCGGGCAAGCGCATGCTCGGCCGCGCCGTGACGGTGCGCCAGCCCTATCCCGACGCCGTGCCGGTGCATGTGGTCTTCGACTATCTCAAGCCCGGCGACGTTCTTGTCATCGATCGCTGCGGGGACAATCACATCGCCTGCCTGGGCGAAATGACCGTGCGCGCCGGCCTGGCCATCGGCGTTGCCGGCTTCGTCGTCGATGGCGTCGTCACCGACATCGATGAATTGCGCGAGTTGGGCATCCCGGTCTTTGCGCGCGGCCTCAATGTGGTGACGACACGGACCCTCGACCTCCCCGGCGCCGAGCTTTTCGGCGAAGTGGTGATCGGGGACGTAGCGGTCCACACCGGCGACATCGTCATGGGCGACAATAACGGCTTGCTCGCGCTCAGCCCCGATCATCCGGACCTGGATGCATTGGTGGCCCGCTCGCTGGCCGACGAAGACCGCGAGGTGGACTGGCGCAAGCGCCTCGCCGCCGGCGAATCCCTCAGCCGCATGAACGGCTCGCGGACGCTGTTCGACAGGCGCATGGCCAATTCGCCGAAGCGTTGAGAATCTTCTGCGCTGCCCGTCATCCCTCAGGCAAGACTTGCCTGACCCAATCCGCCGATCTTGATTGGCAGCGCCGAGGTCTCAATCGACGCGCTGCCCGTCGGCATCAAAGACATGCACATGCCCATCGTCAAAGGCCAGGCGGATGTCGTCACCGCGCGCAATGCGCGGCTGCCCCTCCAGGACGGTGATGATCTGGGCCGCTCCCTCCGCCGTGGCATGCACGACGGTTTCAGCGCCCAGGGCTTCCACCAGATGCACCCTGGCCTCGATGGCGCGTTCGCCGGCCTGCGCCAATCGAAGATGCTGGGGACGCAGGCCCAGCGTCACCGCCCCTTCATGGTTCACGCCTATTTCCGCGCCGCCGGGCAGCTTCGCCCGCCCCTGATGGGCCTCGACCTTGAACAAATTCATGTTCGGCGCGCCGATAAAGCCGGCCACGAAGAGATTTTGGGGCCGGTTATAGAGATTGAGCGGGGTATCGACCTGCTCGATCACGCCCTTGCGCAGCACCACGATGCGGTCGGCCAGCGTCATGGCCTCGACTTGGTCGTGGGTGACGTAGATCATGGTCGTAGCGAGCCGGGCATGCAGCGCCGACAATTCGGCCCGCATGGTGCCGCGCAGTTCGG
>NZ_JAUCDN010000018.1:0-21671 GCF_034675085.1 Devosia sp. | reverse complement strand
AGGAAACCACCTCGGACTACGACCGCGAAAAGCTCCAGGAACGCCTGGCCAAGCTGGCCGGCGGCGTAGCCGTGATCCGCGTCGGCGGCTCAACCGAAGTGGAAGTCAAGGAGCGCAAGGATCGCGTCGATGACGCGCTCAACGCCACCCGCGCTGCCGTCGAAGAAGGCATCGTCCCGGGCGGCGGCGTCGCCCTGCTCCGCGCTTCGGCCAACATCAAGTCCAAGGGCGCCAATGCCGACCAGGAAGCCGGTATCGCCATCGTGCGCCGCGCCCTGCAGGAGCCGGTCCGCACCATCTCCAACAATGCCGGGGCCGAAGGCTCTGTCGTTGTCGGCAAGATCCTGGAAAACAACTCGGCCACCTTCGGCTACAACGCCGCCACCGATGAATATGGCGACCTGGTGTCGCTGGGCGTCATCGACCCGGTGAAGGTTGTTCGCCACGCCTTGCAGGACGCCGCCTCGGTGGCATCGCTGCTGATCACCACCGAAGCCACCATCGTGGAGGCCCCCAAGGAGGCGGCTCCCGCAACGCCCGGCGGCGGCGGCATGGGCGGCATGGGCGGCATGGACTTCTAAGGCTTTCGCCTTAGATTTTCTCGCTCACGGGCCGCATCGTTTTCGGCCCGACGCGCTAGAACCGCGCTGGGCCGAAAACTGGCCCTGCGCGGGCGCGGCAGACGACTGCCGGGCGGCCTTGCCGCCTGAAAGAGAGACTTCGAGGATCGTCTCTTCCCAGTCACGATCTTCGTGGAAAGCCCCGGTGGAAACACCGGGGCTTTTTCGTGGGCAGGGTTCAGGGGAAAAACAACAGCTTGAGCGCCATGGCGATGGAGACCACCACGACAAGCGGCCGGATGAGCCGGGCGCCGAAGCGGATGCCGGTTCGGGCGCCGATATAGCCGCCGGCCAACTGCCCTGCCGCCATGGCCAGCGCCGCCGGCCAGACGACGTCGCCGGCGGGAATGAAGATGGTCAGCGCAGCGAGGTTGGAGGTGAGGTTGAGCAGCTTGGTATTGCCCGAGGCGCGCGTGAGTCCCAGCCCGAACAGCATGACGAAACCGATGGTGAGAAAAGAGCCGGTGCCGGGACCGAAAATCCCATCATAAAACCCGATTAACGCCCCCATGACCGGTACAAAAAGCCCGAAGGGCAGCCGGGCGGTGCGGTCGGCATCGGACAGGTTGGGAGCAAAGAGAAAATAGAGCGCGATGGCGATAAGCGCGACGGGCACGGCGATGGTGAGCAGACTCACATCGATCTGACGCACAATAAGCGCGCCCAGAAGGCTGCCGGCATAGGTGAAGGCGACGGCGGGAAGCAGCATCCGCAGCGAGACGAAGCCGCGCCGCCAATAGGTGAAGGTGGCCATGGTGGTGCCCACCACCGACTGCATCTTGTTGGTGGCCAGCGCTGCCACCGGCGGCAGGCCGGCCGAGAGCAGCGCCGGCACGGTAATCATGCCGCCGCCGCCGGCAATGGCGTCGACGAAGCCGGCCAGCAGGCCGACTGCGCTCAGGGCGAGCAGGAGAAGCGGATCGAGCATGGGGGTCAGGCGCCGGTTTGGGTGGGATCGGCAGAGGCCGGATCGGCCAGGCGCCGCTCATGGATGGGAATATCGATCATCGAGGACATGAAGCCGCTCATCATCAGCTGGAAGCCGCTGACCAGGGCCGTCAGCGCCAGGATGACCGGCCGCATGGTGCTGGAAGGATTGAGCGGGCCGAAATCGCGCACCGCCCATTCGCCCACGCCCCAAAGCAGCGCCCCCGCCCCCAGCAGCATGAGTAGCACGGCGCCGAGCAGCACGCGCTCCAGCGTCAACGCCTCAAGCAGGCGGTCATAGCTGCCGGAGCGGGGAATGAAGCCATAGCGCGAGGCAAAGCGCCGGCCGATAACGGCGAAGGCGACCGATTGCAGGCCCACGATGATGCAGAGGGCGGCAACAAGGAAGGTGTGAATGTCGAAGGTGACGCCGCCCAGGCGCAGGGGACCGGGCAGCAGCACGGCGCCGACAACGAGCCCGAGCAGCAGCAGGGCGATGCCGGGATAGAGGAAGAGCCAGCGCGGGGAAAACAGCAAAAGGAACCGCAAATGCCGCCAGCCATCGCGGAAGGAGCGCAGATGGGGCGGGCGCGAGCGGCCATCCTTGGCCAGCGTGGTGGGCACTTCGCGGATATCGAGCTGGGCCAGCGTGGCCTTGACCACCATTTCGGAGGCGAATTCCATGCCGCTGGTGCGCAGATTGAGCGAGAGGATGGCGACACGGGAAAAACCACGCAGCCCGCAATGGAAATCGCCGATGGCGGAGCGGAAGAACAGCCGCCCCACCGCGCTCAGGACCGGATTGCCGATATAGCGGTGATGCCAGGGCATGGCGCCCTGAGCGATGCCGCCGGCAAAGCGGTTGCCCATGACCAGATCGGCGCCATCGCGCAGGGCCTGGACATAGGCGTCGAGGGCGGAGAAATCATAGCTGTCATCGGCATCGCCCATGATGACATAGCGGCCACGCGCCGCCTGGATGCCGGCGCCCAGCGCCGCGCCATAGCCGCGCTCGGGCACGGCGATGACCCGCGCGCCCGCCTTTTCGGCCAGCGCCTGCGAGCCATCGGCAGAGCCGTTATCGGCGATGAGGATTTCGCCGGCGATGCCGGTGCGCGCCAGAAAGGCGCTGGCCTTGCCGATGCAGGCGGCAAGCGTCTCCGCCTCATTGAGGCAGGGCATCAATATGGTCAGTTCAATATCGGTGGCCACTCTGCCCGTCTCCCCCAAGCCAGAGCCTTGTGCCGTGAATCGGGGCCAGTGGCAATCTTGCCGTCATTGCAGGCCGTCCCCCAATGCTGCTCCACCCACCGATGCTGCCCGCGGACCTGATCCGCGGGCCATTCGCCGCCAGCATTGAAGCTGCAATGGCTCTCCAGCTGGCCCACGGGTCACGCCCGTGGGCAGCGGCGATGGGTGTGGGAATGCGGTGGCAAGGGCGGTGCTCAGCCCGCTCTAAAACCCGGCCTCTGCGCCCAGATGGGCGAGAATGGCAGCGCAGCGGGCCTTGCGCGCCTCGGACCACTGAGCCGTCCGGGAAACGATGAGGCAGGCCTGGCTTTGCAGCATGACGCCATCTTCCAGCACGCGCAGGCCATTGGCGGCGAGCGTCGAGCCGGTGGTGGTAATGTCGACCACGATATCGGCAACGCCCGAGGCGGGGGCGGCTTCGGTAGCGCCGAGGCTTTCCACCGTGCGGTATTCGGCAATGCCGGCGCGGGCGAAATGCTGGCGGGTGATGGTGATGTATTTGGTGGCGATGCGCAGCCAGCGGCCATGGCGGGAGCGGAAATCGGAGGCGACGTCGGCCAGATCGTGCAGATGGGTAACGTCGATCCAGGCCTCGGGCACGGCGACCACCACATCGGCATTGCCGAAGCCCAGTTCCTGGGCCACGGAAACCGCATCAGGGCCGGACTCGCTGGTTTCATGGATGAGATCGCGCCCGGTGACGCCCAGGTCGATCGTGCCGCGGATGAGCTCGCGGGCAATCTCGGAGGCGGGGAAGAAGCGCACGGTGATGTCCGGCCAGCCCTCGACCGCGCCGAGATAGGAGCGGGCGCCGCCGGGCCGGGTGATGGTCATGCCATGGGCGGCGAACCAGTCACGCGTCAATTCTTCCAGGCGCCCCTTGGAGGGCACGGCCAGGGTGATGCCGCTCATTTGGGCCACTCCGCTTCCAGACGATCCACCCAGAGCGCGCAGCCCGAGGCAGCGATGGGGGCGGTGGCGCCCAGCCGCTCCAGCAGGCGATCATATTGCCCGCCCGAAGCCAGCACCGTGTCCCCCTGCCCGCGCATCTCGAAGACGATGCCTGTGTAATAATCGAGGCGCGGCGAAAAGCTGGCGTCGAAGGTGACGCGGGCCTCGCCCAGCCCGTCCAGATGCCGGCGAATGGCGCGGATGGGCGCGCCCAGCATCAGCCTATGGCGGGCGGCCAGGGCCTCGATCTCGCGCAGGGCGGAAAGCGCATCACCGGAGATGGCCAAATAGTCGCGCAGCAGGCCGAGCGTGGCGGCCGGCACGGCGGCGGCATCGAGCGCCTGCTGCTCAAGATAACGATCGACGATTTCGGCGGGCGAGCGGCCATCGGAGAGGCTGAGCCCATCCGAGACCATGCGGGCGGTGACATCCTCGATCAGGTCGTCGCGCCCCTTGGGCTCGCTTTGCCCTGAGGTGGGCGGCTGGCCAAGGCGGGTGAGCAGGCGGTCCATGGCCTCGGTATGGCCGAAGCGGTGGCGGATGCGCGAGCGCCAGGCGTCGGGCATGTCGGCCTGCACCAGGAGGGATTCGAAGAGCCCGACCCCGCCCAGCCGCACCTGTGGCTGGATGCCATAAAGCGACAGCGCAGCGCGGGCAAAGGTCAGCACCTGATCGAGCGCGACATCGCCATCGGGCTGGGCCAACAGTTCGATGCCAGCCTGGTCGAACTCGGCCGGGCCGGTGGCGCGCTGGCGGAAGATGGGGCCAAGATAGGAAAAGGCGGCGGGCTGGCCAGCGCCCTGAGCAATATAATCGGCGACGATGGGCAGGGTGAAATCGGGCCGCAGGCAATATTCGGCGCCGGTCACATCGGTGGTGAGCAGCAGGCGCCGCCCGAACTCCTCGCCGGCGAGGTCGAAATAGGGATCGGCCTTGAGCAGCAGCGGCGGGGTGGCCCGGCAGCCGCCCTGGGCTTCCACCAGCGCTTCAAGCTGGGCGCGGCGATAGGCGGGATTGGTCATGGGCGTAGCGCCAAGCATTGGCAGTAACCACCCCTAACCACAGGGTCATTCCGGCGCAGGCCGGAATCCATGTCAGGAGCCCTCCCCGATCGCAGCGTTGCCGGATGGCCTTCAGCGTAGATCCCGGCCTGCGCCGGGATGACATCGGGCGTGGGGGAAGATACGCGCATCATTGCTCGCCCAGCAATTTCAGGATGGCGCTGACCAGCTCTTCGCGCTTGATTTCGAACTGGCCCGGCCTCGCGGCTTTCCATTCGGCATTGTCGGAAATCGCCTGTGCCGCCTGCTTGCCGGCGATCAGATCCTTCACCTGCAAAATGCCAGAATCGCGCTCCTGGCTCCCTTCGATGATGACAGCCGGGGAATTGCGCTTGTCCGCATAAGCGACCTGCTTGCCGAAATTCTTGGTATTGCCAAGGAACATTTCGGCGCGAATGCCGGCATTGCGCAACTCGGACACCATTGCCTGGTAGCGGGCGGTCTGATCCTTGTCCATGACAAGGACGACCACCGGCCCGGCGGGTTCGGTGGCACCGAGATTGCCGGTGAGTTTCAGCGCATTGGCGAGGCGCGACACGCCGATGGAAAAGCCGGTGGCGGGCACGGGCTCGCGGCGGAAACGGGAGACGAGGCCATCATAACGGCCGCCGCCGCCAACGGAGCCGAACACCACGTCCTGCCCCTTCTCGTTCTGCACCTTGAAGGTCAACTCGATCTCGAAGACGGGGCCGGTGTAATATTCGAGGCCGCGCACCACGGAGGGATCGAGGACGACGCGGCCGCCAAAGCCCGCCGCGCTGACAAGGCCGAAAATGGACGCCAGTTCCTGCACGCCGGCAAGGCCGGTTTCCGAACCGCCGATAAGGCCGGCCAGGGTGTTGATGGTGGCAACGACATGGGCGTTGCTGCCGCGCTCGACGCCTTCGCCGGGAATGCCGCTATCGACATAGGCGAGAATGGGCTCGATCTGGGCGTCGGTGAGACCGGCGCCCTTGGTGAAGTCGCCGCTTTCGTCCTTGCGGCCGGCGCCGAGCAGCAGGCGCACGCCTTCAGGACCGAACTTGTCGAGCTTGTCGATGGCGCGCAGCACAGTGAGCTTCTGCTCGTCGCTGGTAACGCCGGCAGTGGCCAGCACCCCGTCCAGCACCTTGCGGTTGTTGACGCGCACCACATATTGGCCAACAAGGCCCAGCGCATCCATGACGTCGGCCATCATCATGCACATTTCAGCATCGGCCTCGGGGCCGGCGGCGCCAACGGTGTCGGCATCGAACTGCATGAACTGGCGGAAGCGGCCGGGGCCGGGCTTTTCGTTGCGGAAGACATAGCCCTGCCGATAGGAGCGGTAGGGCTTGGGCAGGGTTTCGAAATTCTCGGCGAAATAGCGGGCGAGCGGCGCGGTGAGGTCGTAGCGCAGGCTCATCCACTGCTCGTCATCGTCCTGCAGGGAGAAGACGCCGGCATTGGGCCGGTCGGTATCGGGCAGGAACTTGCCCAGCGTCTCGGTATATTCAAACAGCGGGGTTTCGACCGGGTCGAAGCCATAACGCTCATAGACCTTCCTGATCGTATCGATCATGGCGCCCACGGCGGCGATCTCGCCGGGCGTACGGTCTTCGAAGCCGCGCGGCAGACGCGGCGCGATCAGCTTGGTCTTTTCGGTCATCGGATAGCCTCAGAAAGTCGCGCCGTTCCTATCGGATCGGGGAAAGGGAGACAACACTTCGCTTGCAAGGCGGCCGGGAGGGTCCCGGCCGCCGGGGATGCTCATGGCCCGTACCGGTCGGGCGGAGGAAAGCGCCAGCTCTGGGCGCCGATATAGATCCAGTGCGCGGGATCGTCGGGCGGCGGCACGCCCAGATCGTCCCACAGATAGGCCGGAACGCTGGAATAATCGCGCGGGCGCTGACGCCACCAGGCGAGAACGGCCGAGCCCAGTACGGGCAGCAGCCCCCGCTGGCGGACGGCATCGGCGATGGAAAATTCGAGGTGCAGAACGACGCTGCCCCCCGAAGACAGGGACTGAGACATGATGGCCTCCGGGCCCGCATGACCGGCCCGGCCTTGTGCAAGAGAGATAAAACGAGGCGCGAAAGCGCGGCAGGAAAAGCCGCTCAGCGCACCGGGACGAAAAGGTCAGGAAAGGTCCGCAGCGATGCCGGGACTATGGAAAAGCTCAGGCTTTATTCCAAAGTCGCAGGGCCGGATGGAGATGGCGCTCAAACAGAACTGTCATTTTTCGCGCCTCCCTCGGCTGACGATTGCGGACAATGCGCTTCTTGCCCTGTTTCGGTTCACCGCACAAGCAAAGATGCGGCAGCTTGTCGCAGCGCTTTCCGGCTGTTGCAGGAAAAGCACATTGAGCTAGACGGGCCGCACCAATGCGAGGCGCTCGGCCTCGACCTCGGCGCGACAGAAACAGTCCTCGACATGATCGTTGACCAGTCCCATGGCCTGCATGAATGCATAGCAGGTGGTGGGGCCGACAAAGCGGAAGCCGCGCTTGCGCAGGTCGCGCGACAGGCGCTCGGACGCCTCGGTCTGGGCGAGGCGCCGCAGATTTTCCCAGCTCAGATCAGCCGGGCGGTGCTCGGGCCTGGTCTCGAAGCGCCAGACATAGGCGGCGAGCGAGCCAAACTCGCGCTGAAGCTCGATGGCGCGCGCGGCATTGTTGATGGTGGCGGCAATTTTGCCGCGATGGCGGATGATGCCGGGATCGCCCAGCAGGCCCTCGATATCGGCCTCGCCCATGGCGGCGACCGCGGGAATATCGAAGCCATGGAACACCTCGCGGAAGCGCTCGCGCTTGCGCAATATCGTGATCCAGCTCAGCCCAGACTGGAAGCCTTCCAGGCAGATCTTTTCAAAAAGCCGGGTGTCGCTGGTGACGGGGCGGCCCCATTCCCGATCGTGATAATGGCGATAAAGCGCGTCGTCTCCGGCCCAGGGGCAGCGCGGCAGGGAACTGGGATCGGCATTTTCGGGCATGGCGCACCTTGCTTGGGCAGAATCGACTCTGGGCCCATCCCGCACAGGCTTAGCGTCCGAAGCTGTCAGCAGCAAATTTAGCCCGCCGGTAACCATCAACGCCATCAATGGCTTAACCATGCCGCTTCACCTCGCATTTGGCCCTTGGCCGGCATTATCGGAGCAAAGCCGGCCGAGCCGGCCATGTGAGGACGCTGCCATGATCGGAATGAAAACGGCCGGCAAGGGGCTGCTGGCGCTGGTGATTTCGCTCTCCACCCTATTGCCGGCGGGTGCGGCAGGATTGCAGCCGGGCTGGCGCTTCGCGCCACCACCAGGCGTTACCATCGTCAGCGGGCAGCCGCGCCATGCCCTGGCCTTGCAGGCCAATACGCAGGTGAACCCCATCTATCTGCGCCAGGTGGTGCGTTATGCCAGCAATGAGCGTGCCGGCACGCTGGTGGTCGATACGCGAGCGCATTTCCTCTATCTGGTGCTCGGGGACGGGCGGGCGCTGCGCTATGGCATCGGCGTGGCCAAATCGGGCTTTGAATGGAGCGGCACCCACAAGGTGACGCGCAAGGCCGAATGGCCGGGCTGGACCCCGCCGCCCGAAATGCTCAGGCGCCGGCCGGACCTGCCCCGTCACATGGAGGGCGGGCCGAACAATCCCCTGGGCGCGCGGGCGCTCTATATCGGCTCGACGCTCTATCGCATCCACGGCACCAACGAGCCGTGGAGCATCGGGCAAAACGTGTCCTCGGGCTGCATCCGCATGACCAATGCCGACATCATCGACCTTTATGGACGCGTGCCGGTCAACGCCAAGGTGGTGGTGATGTAGATGAAGGGTGGTACCGCCTCTCCGGATTGAACGGAGGACCTCTAGATCCACAATCTAGCGCTCTAACCAACTGAGCTAAGGCGGCAAAGGCTCGGGCGGGACGGCGAGGCCGGTCCCCGAAAGCGGGCGGAACATAGGGCGAGAATTTCGCAATGACAAGCACCGATTTTGCCACTGCCGCACTCTCTCCAGCCAGAAGGGGCGCTTAACCATCCGGCAGGAAGCCGCGATGGGCGGGCCCGGCCGCTATGGACCGTGCCAGGCACACCCTATATTGAAGAAAACTTAAGCTTCCGGCCCAAATTGTGCCGGAATGATACGGAAACGCCGAAGCATCCGTTACGGAGACGCCTTGCCTGATATGGATGCCGAATGGAGCACATCGCCGAGCGCCCGCCGTGTCTTGCAGCATGAGGGCGATCCCCGCCCTGCCTGGCTGTGGTCGCAGGACGGGCAGGCGCTGCTGTGGCGGAACCAGGCGGCGAACCTGTTTCTGGCGAAGCTGAAGAAACACGGCCTCAAGCGCGCGCACCCCGCCGTTCCGATCAAGGGACAGGTGGCGCGCAGCATAAGGCTGGGGGCTCTGGGCCGCACCAGCCTCGCCCGCATCCAGTTTCTCGCCGGCGACAAGCCGGTGTCGAGCACCTGCGCCACCACGCCCCTGGTGTGGAAGGACGGGCAGACGGCGCTGCTGATCGTGGGCGTGGACGCCATTGCCGCGGATATTCTGGACGCGGCCCCGCAGGAAGGGCCGCCCTCAGCCGCGCCGGAAGCGCAGCCCCCCGCGACCGAAGACAGTATCTACCAGCGGGAACTGGAAAGCTGGCGCGAGGCCGAGCAGGAGGGCATGCCGGGCTATGCGGGCGCGGATGCCCCTGCCCCCGAAGCCGAACCGGCCAGCAATCGCCTGAGCCTGCTGGTGGATCGGCTGGCGGCGCATGACGCGCTGTTCACGCCGCTGAACCAGGCCGACGAGCCCCCCGCACAGCCCGAGGCGGAGGAAGAAGCCGAAGCGGCCGAGCCAGGGCAGGAAACGGAGCCGGCCGAGGCACCCACGCTTTACCGCGTCACGGGGCGGGGCTTCGTTGCCGACCGGCAGGAGGAGAGCCCTCCCGCCGCGCCAGAGCCGCCCCCCGAGCCCGAAACCACGTCGCCGGAGGCGGTTGAGCGGATTTCGCGCTATAATTTCGACGAGTTGGCGCGGATCCTCACCGATCGGGTTGGCGAGGTGCAGGCTCGCCCGGCCCCGCCGCCCGCGCCGACGCCGGCATCGGGAGGGGCGCTGATCAATCTGGGCGGGGAAACGCTGGTACTCAACCGGCTGCCGCTGGGCATCCTGGTGTTCCGCGACCAGCAGGTGTTGTTCGCCAACCGCGCCATCACCGAAATGGTGGGCTATGATTCGGTGGAAAACCTGCGCCGCGCCGGGCTGGCCGCCGTGTTTCCCGCCGCCGGGCCGGACAATCAGGAAGCGGGGCCGGTCAACCATCTGGTGCAGCGCGATGGCACGCTGGTGCCGGTGACGGCGCGGCTGCAATCGATCTCCTGGCAGGGGCGGCCGGCGCTGATGCTGTCGGCCAGCACCACCGAAGTGCGCACCAGCCATGAGGGTGCAGTGGCCGCTTTCGCGCAGAACCTGGCCGCCTCCAGCAATGAAGGCTTCCTGCAGGCCACGCGCACCGGCATCATCAGCACCATCACGCCGAGGGCGGTGGCGCTGCTGGGTATCGAGGGCCTGGCCGAAGGCAAGGCGCTGTCCGCGGTGATCGCCGGCGAGGCGGTGGCGCCATTGCGCGCCTTTCTCGAACGCCCAGCCCGCTTTGCGGAAACCGAGCGCCCCCATATCGTGCTGCACGCCGCCAATGGCAGCGCCGACATCATCCTGTTCGCGCAAGGGCAGGCCGGCGTGATCACCGGCTATTTCGGGCTGGTGCGCGGATTGCGGGCGCTGCCGCCGGCGCGGATCGCCGGGCCGGCAGAATCCGATCCCGGGCTTCTGGCGCGGATCAGCCGGGGTGTGCGGCGCCCGCTCAACACCATTATCGGCTTTGCCGACCTGATGCGCTCGCAGGCTTTCGGCGACTTGCGCAATGAACGCTACGAAAGCTATGCGCTGGACATCGCCACCGCCGGCCACGAAATCGCGGCTCTGGTGGATGAACTGGACGATTATGCGCGGCTGCGCGAGGGGCGCTACCTGCCGCAGCGAGCCAGCCTTGACCTGACTTCGCTGCTGGAAAGCTGCCTGCGGCGCGTTCGCCCGCAGGCCAATGGCGCGCGGGTAATCATGCGCAACGCCATTTCGGAAAACCTGCCGCGCGTCACCGCCGACCAGCCCTCGCTGGCGCAGGCGGTGCTGAACCTTCTGGCCAGCGCCATCGACCAGACGCCGGCTGGCGGGGCGGTGGTGATCTCGGCCCAGCGCGAGGACGACAACGGCATCGCCGTGCATGTGCGCGACAGTTCCGCCCATGCGGTGGACATGGCCGAACGGTTCGTGGTGTTCCGGGACGGGGTGAACCGGGCCGGCGAGCCGGTGGGGCCGGTCCGCTCCAGCGTGGGGCTGGCGCTGACCCGCTCGCTGCTGGCGGTCAACGGTTTTTCGCTCACCGTCGATCCGGCCGGCAAGGAAGGCATGCTCTTCACCCTGCACATCCCCACCGACGCCATCGCCGCGCCGCAGGCGCTGCCGGAAACGCGGTAACTCTTTTTGCCCGCAAGGAGCTTGCCGCCTCTTTGTTGCTCCGAAAGGAGCGATCGCGGTCATTCTTGCTCCGCATAAGGGCGATCGTAGGAAAGTATAACAGGGCGGGCTGCTGCCATGTTAGCTGCTATCCCCTATATCACTCTGCCATGGGAGCCGGGGCCTCACGCGCCGGCAGGGCCGTCAAACTGGGAGTTGCCCTATGGAAAAGACGTTGCAGGCCTTTGGGCTGGCGCTGGCGCTGACAAGCGGACTGACCGGGCTGGCCATGGCGCAGCCGACCGAAGTGCGGATCGGCGTAGCGCTGGAGCCGCCAATGCTCGATCCGACGGCGGGCGCCGCCGAAGCCATCGACATCGTCGTCTACCAGAACATCTTCGAGGGGCTGACCCGCGTCGACGAGAACGGCTCGGTGCAACCGGGGCTGGCGGAAAGCTGGACCATCGCGGAAGACGGGCTCACCTATACCTTCAAGCTGCATGATGGCGTCACCTTCCACGACGGCACCAGCTTCGATGCCGACGACGTCAAGTTCACCTTCGATCGCATCCTGGCCGAAGACAGCAGCAATGCGCATCGGGAATTCTACACCCCGATCACCAGCGTCACCGTGGTCGATCCGCTGACGGTGGAATTCAAGCTGAGCCGGGAAATCGGCCGTTTCCTGTTCGATCTCGGGCGCGGCGACGCGGTGATCGTGGCGCCGGAGAGCGCGGACACCAATGCCACCCAGCCCATCGGCACCGGCCCGTTCGCCTTCGTGCAGTGGGACAAGGGCAGCCGCGTCATCCTGGAGGCCTATGCCCCCTATTGGGGCGAGCCGGTGCATCTGAGCAAGGCCACCTATCTGTTCATCGGCGACACGGCGACCATGACCAATGCGCTGCTGTCGGGCGATGTCGATGGCACCAACAACTTCGCCCCCGAGGCGCTGGCGGTGTTCGAGGGCAATCCGCAATTCACCGTGCTGGTGGGCACGACCGAAGGCGAGACCATCCTGGCCACCAATAACCGCAAAGCACCTTTCAACGATCTGCGCGTGCGCCAGGCCATGGCCCATGCGCTCGACCGCCAGGCCATCATCGACGGGGCGACCTATGGCTATGGCACCCCGATCGGCGCGCCCTTCGCGCCGCATAACGACTATTATGTCGATTTGACCGGCACCTATCCCTACGACCCCGCAGAATCCCGGCGCCTTCTGGCCGAAGCGGGCTATCCCGAAGGGTTCAGCGCCACGCTGAAGCTGCCGCCGGTGGCCTATGCGCGCCTGTCGGGCCAGATCATCGCCAGCCAGTTCGCGGCGGTGGGCATCAAGCTCGAGCTCATCAATATCGAGTTTGCCCAATGGCTGGAGGACGTCTATTCCAACAAGGATTTCGACCTCACCATCATCAGCCATGTCGAACCTTTCGACATTGGCAATTATGCCAACCCCGACTACTACTTCGGCTATGACAACCCCGAATTCCAGGCGCTGATAGAGACCCTCAATGGCACCAGCGACGAAGCCAAGCGCAAGGAACTGGCCATCGAGGCGCAGACCATCCTCGCCCGCGACGCCGTCAATGGCTATCTGTTCGAACTCGCCCAGACCGGGGTGTGGAACGCCAAGCTCACCGGCATGTGGCGCAATTCGCCCATCGAAGGGCTGGTTCTGCGCGATATCCGCTGGACGGAGTAGGCAGGACACGGCCCCCTGTTCCGGCGATGCCCACGGGCTTGACCCGTGGGCCAGCTGGAAAGCTCCTGTCACATCGGCGTTCGCCGAGAGTGGCCCGCGGATCGCGTCCGCGGGCAGGTGGAGAGGGGGCGATGGAGCCGAGAGTTTCGTGCGCCTTAACAGTCCCCGGAACGGCATCTATTTCAGGACGGGGGCCATCCGCCCCCTGCCCTGCGCATGATCGTGTTTGCCCTGCGCCGTTTCATCGGCTTTGCCGCCACGCTGGTGGTGGCGGCGCTGGTGATCTTCTGGCTGCTCGACCTGTTGCCGGGCGATCCGGCGCAGTTCATGCTCGGCATCAATGCCACGCCCGAAGCCGTGATGCGGTTGCGGGCGCAGATGGGGCTGGACGCACCGGCGGCACAGCGATTCCTCGACTGGCTTTTCGGCATGATGCGCGGCGATTTTGGCATCAGCTATACCCAGCGCGCGCCAGTGGCGGACCTAATCGGAGGGCGGCTGGGCGTCACGCTGCCGCTGGCGGTGTTCGCCATGGTCATTTCCATGGTCGTCGGCCTGCCGCTGGGCATTCTGGCGGCGCGGCGGCGGGGCAAGGCGCTCGACACCATCATCATGGTGCTGGCCCAGACCGGCATCGCCATTCCCAATTTCTGGTTCGGCATGCTGCTGACGCTGCTGTTCGCCGTCACCCTGCGCTGGCTGCCCACGGGCGGTTTCATCCCCTGGCACGAGGACCCGGTGATGGCATTGCGCGGGCTGATATTGCCCAGCCTGGCGCTGGCACTGCCGCAGGCGTCCATCCTGGCGCGGGTGATGCGCACGGCCTTGGTGGACGTCACCGAGCAGGATTATATCCGCACCGCCCGCGCCAAGGGGCTGACGCTGGGCGAGGCGGTGTGGCGGCATGGCGTGCGTAACGCGCTCCTGCCGGTACTGACCATTCTGGGGCTGCAATTCGCCTATCTGGTGGCCGGCACCATCATCGTGGAAAACGTCTTCTACCTGCCGGGGCTGGGGCGGCTGATCTTCACCGCCATTTCCGAGCGCGACCTGGTCCTGGTGCGGGGGGCCACCATCATCCTGGTGGTGGCGGTAACGGCAACCATGTTGCTCACCGACATCGCCTTCGCGCTGGTCGATCCGCGCCTGCGGGAACGGGGGACCCCATGAAGCGGCTGCTCGCCCATCCCAGCCTGGTGCTGGGGCTCGGCGCCACGCTGGTCTTCCTGGCCATCGGCGTGGTGTCGCTGTTCTGGACGCCTTACGGCATCGCCGATATCGACATTCCGCGCCGTTTCCTCGGCCCCACGCCAGCCCATTGGCTGGGCACGGACAATCTGGGGCGCGACATGCTCTCGCTGGTAATGGCCGGCACCTGGACGAGCTTTCTCGTGGCGGCCGTGGCGGTGGCGATCGGCATTTTCATCGGCGTGCCGCTGGGGCTGGCAGCAGCGGCCTGGGGCGGCGCGGTGGAATGGCTGGTGCTGCGCTTTTCCGACTTTCTCTTCGCCTTTCCCGCCGTGATCGTGGCCATTCTGATCACGGCACTTCTCGGACCCGGTGCGCTCAACGCCATCATTGCCATAGGCATCTTCAATATTCCGGTCTTTGCGCGGGTGGCGCGCGGCGGGGCGCTGAGCGTCGCCACGCTGGATTTCGTCGCGGCGGGGAGGCTGGCCGGGCTGGGCAACGCCATGATCGCCTGGCGGCACCTCCTGCCCAACATCATGAGCCTCATCATCGTGCAGGGCACCATCCAGATGTCGCTGGGCATCCTGGCCGAAGCCGGGCTTTCCTATATTAGCATGGGCACGCAACCGCCCGACACCAGCCTGGGGCTAATGCTGCGCGACGCGCAGGGGCTATTTCTCGTCCATCCGTGGCTGACGCTGGTTCCGGGGCTCTGCATCGTGCTGATCGTCATCGCACTCAACCTGGCCGGGGATGGCTTGCGCGACGCCATCGACCCGCGGCTGAGACAGGGCAATGCCAATGTCCTTGCTTGAGGTTTCCGGCCTGTCCATCCGCTTCGGCGCCAGCGAAGCGGTGCGTGATGTGAGCTTCACCCTGCAACGGGGCGAGCGCTTCGGCATCATCGGGGAAAGCGGCTCGGGCAAGACGCTGACGGCGCTGGCCATTTCCGGCCTGTTGCCGGAAGGGGCGTGCATGGACGGCGCCATCACGCTGGATGGCGCCCCCCTGCCCAAGGGCGAAAAGGAGATGGCGCGGCTGCGCGGCAAGCGCATCGGCATGGTGTTCCAGGAGCCGATGACCGCGCTCAACCCCTTGATGCGGGTGGATGAGCAGATCGAGGAAGCCATCACCCTCAACGGCCAGCATAGCGCGGCGCAGATCGAGGTGCCGTTCCTGCTCAAGGAAGTGGGGCTGGAGCTCAAGCATGGCGACCGCTTTCCCCACCAGCTTTCGGGGGGGCAGCGCCAGCGGGTGATGATCGCCATGGCGCTGGCCAGCCAGCCCGACCTGCTGATCGCGGACGAGCCGACCTCGGCGCTCGACCTCATCACCCAGCGCCGCGTGCTCGACCTCATCGCGGAAATCTGCACCAGGCGGCAAATGGCGCTGCTGTTCATCAGCCATGACCTGAAGGCGGTGGGGACGCTGTGCAGCCGCGTGGCGGTGCTGCATCGGGGCAGGCTGGTGGAAGCCGGCGAGGCCAAAAGCGTTTTTGCCGCGCCGCGGGAGGCCTATACGCAAAAGCTGGTGGCTGCCTCGCGCTTTGAACTTCGCAATGCCCATCGTCCGGAGCCCGGCGACACCCTGCTCAGCGTGGAGAAGGTGACGCGCGACTACCGGCAGGGCGGACTGCTGTTCTGGCGGGAAAAGCCGCTGCGCGCGGTCGATGCGGTGTCCTTTTCCGTGGCCAGCGCCGAATGTCTCGCGCTGGTGGGGCCTTCGGGCTGTGGCAAGACCACGCTGGCGCGGATCATCACCGGGCTCGATAGCGCCAGCAGCGGCCAGATGCGGCTGGGCGGCACGCCCTATCAGGGCACCAACCTGCCCCGGCGGCTGCGACGTGACATATCGCTGGTGTTCCAGGATCCCTTCGGCAGCTTCAACCCGCGCCTGACCGTGGCCGCCTCGCTGGCCGAGCCCCTGCGGCTGGAAAGCGGGCTGTCACCACAGGCGATTTCGGCGCGGCTGCATGAAGCCATGGCGGCGGTGGGACTGGATGCGGCCATGCTAGCGCGCTATCCGCATGAATTTTCCGGCGGGCAGCGCCAGAGACTGGCCATCGCCCGCGCGCTGGTGACGCGACCGCGCCTAGTGGTTCTGGACGAGCCGGTTTCGGCGCTGGATATGTCCGTGCGCGGCGAGGTTCTGACGCTGCTGGCCAAGCTACAGGCCGACTTCGGGCTGACCTATCTGCTCATCAGCCACGACCTCGACATGGTGCGCGCCATGGCCGACCGCGTGCTGGTGATGGAAGCGGGTCGAATCGTCGAGGAAGGCGCGCCCGAAGCGCTTTTCGCCCATCCGCGCCACCGGCTGACGCAGGAATTGATGGCGGCGCGCCTGCCCGATATGCGCTGACGCTCCCCGCTCTCAGAGCAGCCCGATATAGGCGGAGAAGGGCTCAAGCGCGATGCCGCCGGCAGTGGGACTCGTCGTCACGCCGGGGCAGCCGGCATCGCGCGGCGCCATGCCCGCCGGCAAGGGGAAAGTCGCGGCGGCTTCGCCCATGTTGAAGACGCAGAGCAGACTGTCGCCCTCAAACTCGCGCTCAAAGGCGAGAAGATTGCCGGGCGCATCGAGAAGCATGATGCTGCCCTTGGCCAGGGCGGGATGGGCTTTGCGGAAGCGCAGCAATGCCCGGTAGAATTCGAGCACGGAGCCATCGATGCCGTCCTGGGTATCGACGGCATGGAGCAGATGCTCGGCCGGCACCGGCAGCCAGGTGCGGTTGGCGGTGGAAAAGGCGCCATTGGCGGAATGGGCCTGCCACACCATGGGGGTGCGACAGCCGTCGCGGCCCTTGAACTGCGGCCAGAACTCGATGCCATAGGGATCGACCAGGTCCTCGAAGGCCAACTCGGCTTCCTTGAGCCCCAACTCCTCCCCCTGATAGAGGCAGACCGAGCCGCGCATGGTCATGAGCAGGGTGGCGGCCAGGCGGGTGAAGGCCGCCTCCTGCCCATGGGCAGCCCAGCGGCTGACATGGCGCACCACGTCATGGTTGGAAAATGCCAGGCAAATCCAGCCATCGGGCGCCGCCGCCTCGGTGGCGGCGATGGATTTGTGAAAATGAGCGGCCGAAAATACTCCGCCCAGATAATCGAAGGTATAGGCCATGTGCAGGCGCTCGTCGCCCGAGGTGTATTGGGCCATGACTTCGAGCTGGTGCTGGCTGTCGCCGATTTCGCCCACGGTGGTCTTGCCGGGATATTCATCCATCAGGGCGCGTAGGCGCTTGAGGAAATCGAGGTTTTCCGGGCGCGACTTGTCGTAGAGGTGTTCCTGGAAATTATAGGGGTTCACCGCCGGGGCGGTGGAGGCGTTGAAATCCTCGGGCTTGACCACGGGGTTGGATTCGAGGCCCAGCGAGCAGAAATAGAAATTGACCGTATCGAGCCGGAAGCCGTCGACGCCGCGCTCGAGCCAGAAGCGCATATCGGCCAGCAGCGCATCCTGCACGTCACGATTGTGGAAGTTGAGATCGGGCTGGGAGACGAGGAAATTGTGCAGGTAATACTGCATGCGCCGGCTGTCCCACTGCCAGGCGGAACCGCCGAAAATGGAGAGCCAGTTATTGGGCGGGGTGCCATCGGGCCTGGGGTCGGCCCAGACATACCAATCGGCGCGCGGGTTCGTGCGGCTCTGGCGGCTTTCGGCAAACCAGGGATGCTTGTCGGAGGAATGGGAAATCACCTGGTCGATGATGACCTTGAGGCCCAGGGAATGGGCTTTCTGCACCAGCCGGTCGAAATCCTCCAGTGTGCCGAAAATGGGATCGATGCCGCGATAATCGGACACGTCGTAGCCGAAATCCTTCATCGGGCTGGTAAAGACCGGCGAAAGCCAGATGGCGTCCACACCCAGATCGGCGACATAGTCGAGCCGGCTGGTGATGCCGACGAGATCGCCGACGCCATCGCCATTCTGGTCCTGATAAGAGCGCGGATAGATCTGGTAGATGACCGCGCCGCGCCACCAATCCTTGTCGATAGGGGCTTCTTCGACGGGTTTGGGCTCGGTCATCAGCGAGGTGGCGGTCATGGGGAGCTCCAAGGGATGGTGGGGGTCAGTTAACGCCCCCTGCCCGGATCTGACAAGGCGGGCGGGCCGCCCCCTTTCCCCTCAGCGGCCATTGTGCAGCAGGCCCTGGAAGGCGCGATAGCTGGCCTTGGGCGTGCGCTCCTGGGTGGCGTAATTGACGTGGACCAGCCCGAAGCGCTTGCGATAGCCCTCGGCCCATTCGTAATTGTCGAGCAGCGACCAGGCGAAATAGCCGCGCACATCGGCGCCGGCGGCCTGCGCGGCCAGCACGGCCTTGAGGTGATCCTCGTAATAGCTCACGCGGCGCGGATCGTTCTCGCCCTCGACCTCAGCCATGCCGTTCTCGGTGACGTAGAGGGGGATCTTGGTATATTCGCCCGAAACGCGCACCAGCAGGTCGGTGAGCCCCTGCGGATAGATTTCCCAGCCGCTCTCGGTCTTTTCCAGATCGCCCTTGACCTGTTCCACCGGCTGGGAGGGCTTGCCGGTGGCGCGATAGAGGCCGCGCGTATAATAGTTGATGCCCAGCCAGTCGAGAGGGCGGGAGACCACTTCCATATCCTTTTCATGGCCGGAAGGCATGTGTTCGCCCAAAAATTGCAGCACTTCGGCGGGGTATTGACCCTTGAGCACGCCGCCCAGATACCAGCGGTTGAAGAGTGCATCGCCGAAATTGGCGGCGCCCCGATCGGCCTCGCTGTCGCTGAAGGCCTCGGATTTTTCCAGGTTGAGCACGATGCCGAGGTTTTTTGCGCCATGGGCGCGCAGGGCATCGATGGCGGTGCCATGGGCGAAAAGCACGTGGTGCATGGCGCGGGCGGCGGCGCGGATGTCGCGGTAGCCGGGGGCGTGCACACCCAGATAATGGCTGAGGAAGGCCACGCACCAGGGCTCGTTTATGGTGGCAGTGGCGGCGAGCCTGTCACCGAATTTCCGCGCGATGAGGGCGGCGTAATCGGCGAACCAGCCGGCGATGTCGCGGTTCATCCAGCCGCCGCGATCCTGAAGGGTTGAGGGCAGGTCCCAATGATAAAGCGTGGCATAAGGCTTGATGCCGCGCACCAGCATGCCGTCGATCAGCCGGTCGTAATAGTCCAGCCCCGCCGGATTGACAGCGCCGGTGCCCTCCGGGATGAGGCGGGGCCAGGCAAAGGAAAAGCGGTAGGCACCGAACCCGCCATCGCGGATGAGATCGAGGTCCTGCGGCCAGAGCTCGTAATGATTGCAGGCAATCGCGCCGGTATCGCCGTCATGCACATTGCCGGCGGTGGCCGAGAACGTGTCCCAGATGGAGCTGCCACGTCCGTCGCGTTGACCGCCCTCGATCTGATAGGCGGCGGTGGCGACGCCGAAGGTAAAACCCGGGCCGAAATCGGCGCGATCGAATGCAAACATGTTCCCTCCCCCGGCCCGTTCCAGACGGCCTTTTCAGGCAGATAGCGCAGAGCGAAGGGTTATGCAATCGATTGCATAAATGAAAAGGATCGCGTCAGACCAATTTGTTGAGCTTTTCCAGCCTGGCTTTGGCGGCGGCCTGGGCCTTGGAGCGCAGCTGCATTTCGCTGGTCTGCACCTGGGCGCTGGCCGTCTTGTTGATATTGGCGGAGAGATAATTGCGCATCGCGTCGGACCGGGCCATGCCCTGATCCATGATGGCGCGGCGGCGCTCCCGCTGCTGCGAAAGCTCCTCATATCGGGTCAGGTTTTTGGTGCCGAACCAGATCTTGGCCATGAAAAAAGGGTGGCGGGAAAGCCTTAAGAAATCATGAACCGGCCTGGCGGGCGGGCTTTGTGGCAGGCAGAGGCGCGGCCAGGATGCAGCGCGCTATGGCGCGGAAAGCCTCGGCCTCCGGCCCATCGGGCGCGGCGACAACGGGCGGGCGGCCGGCATCGGACCCTTCGCGGATGGCCATGACCAGGGGAACGGCGCCGAGGAAGGGCATGCCCAGATCGCCGGCGGCGCGCTCGGCTCCGCCATGACCGAAAATGTCATAGCGCCGGCCGGTGTCGGGGGCCAGAAAATAGCTCATATTCTCGACCAGACCGAGCATGGGCACGCCCATGCGGGCCAGCATATCGATGGCCTTGCGGGCATCGATCAGCGCCAGGTCCTGCGGGGTGGAGACGATGACGACGCCGGATACCTCGGTCTGCTGGAACAGCGAGATGTGGATGTCGCCGGTGCCGGGGGGCAGGTCGACGACGAGGACGTCGAGATCGCCCCAGGCGGTTTCGCGCAGGAGCTGGCGCAGGGCCGAGGTGGCCATGGGGCCGCGCCAGACCACGGCCTGATCCTTGGTGAGCATGGAGCCGATGGACATCACCTGGAGCCCAAAAGCCTGATGGGGTGAGAAAATCCCGTCCTCGCGCACCGCCGGCTGGCCCTCGATCGCCAGGAGGCGAGGGATGGAGGGGCCGTAGAGATCGGCATCGAGCACGCCGACGCGCAGGCCCTCGGCCTGAAGCGCCAGGGCCAGATTGACGGCGGTGGTGGACTTGCCCACGCCCCCCTTGCCCGAGCCGACCGCGATGATGCGGCGAACGCCAGGCACCGGCGTCTTGCCCGGAGGCACGGCCTTACCATGGGAAAAGCCCGGCCGAGCCTGCGCGGGCGGCTTGCCGCCGGTCAGCGACACCATGACCTTGCGGGGGCCCGCAACGGCCTGCGCGGCCTGCTGGGCGGCTTCGCGGGCGGGACCGAAGGCGGCTTCCATGCCCGGCGCCACGGCGATGGCGAAGGCAACGGCGCTGGGGGTGACGATGATTTCGGACAGCCCGCCATAACTGGCCAGATCGCCGCCGCCCGGAATTTCAACGGTAGCAAGGGCGGACTTGATGGCAGCAGCGAGTTCGGTATCGGCCATGGCGGCAAGGGCGGCGCTGAACGCGCCACAACTCCAATGTCATTCCGGCGCAGGCCGGACTCCATCGTGAGATCGGCCCCTACACACCCATCTCAGGATGGGCCCCGGCCTGCGCCGGGGCGGCATCGCGTGTGCGGAGGCAGTTGAGCCTAAAGGATCGACTGGCCGGTGGCCTTCCAATCCTTGAGGAAGCCTTCGATGCCCGCATTGGTCAGCGGGTGATCGGCCAGCTTGCGGATGACCGCCGGAGGAATGGTGGCCACGTCGGCCCCGGCCAGCGCCACCTGGGTGACGTGGTTGGGCGAACGGATCGAGGCCGCCAGGATCTCGGTCTCGAAGGCGTAGTTGTCGTAGATCTGCCTTATATTCTCGATCAGTTCGACGCCATCGAGATTGATGTCATCGAGGCGCCCGAGGAAGGGCGAGATATAGGTGGCACCGGCCTTGGCGGCCAGAAGCGCCTGATTGGCAGAGAAGCACAGCGTGACATTGGTCTTGATGCCGCGCTCCTTGAAGGTCTTGGTGGCCTTGAGGCCATTGAGGGTCAGGGGGAGCTTGACCACGACATTGTCGGCCAGCGCGGCCAGCACTTCGCCCTCGGC
>NZ_JAUCDN010000017.1:0-21826 GCF_034675085.1 Devosia sp. | reverse complement strand
GCGCCGCTGGACGCCCGCACCCAGACGCGTCCTTGTGCAACTCAGCCTCGCCGTTCAGGATGCCCGAACCGCGCGCACGCTATCGTCCGTCCTGACCGCCAGAAGCGAGGAATTGTTCCCGTTATGGCCAACCGGACAGATGAACAAAAGCCAGCTTTTCCAATATCTGCACAAGTGTCTTGCCAGGGGGGCGTCGCCGGTACTCAGGCGATGGTTTTCCGATCTCGCTGAGGCTGTGTCCCTGCGTATGCTCGCAACGCGCGGATTTGATTCCAAACTCAGCGCAGCGGATCGCGTCGCGCTCGAACGGGAATGGGGTCAACCTGAACTGGCCGATCGCATCATTCATATGTTGGAAGAAAGCAAGCGGCACCCGCCGGACGTTGATACCTTTGTCGACCAGTCCATCTCTGGACCGCGCGCTAGAAACGATCGATGCCACTGGATAATGGGCATTGAGCGGGCTACCGATCGGAACAGGCACCTTGTGGCCGGAACCTGCAATGTTTGCACCGCCGGACGGAGCGGTCCGTGTCTCCCTGAACAATATATTAAAGAATAACTTCTGGGCGGGATCGCCTGTATTCCGGGTCAAGGAGCGGGACAAGACGCCCTTCGCACCCTTTTTCGTGGACCGGCGCCGGCTACAGGCACTCTCCGATGCTGTTTCGGCCGGCGTGCCGATCGCGTTTTCCGGCCTTGCGGATCTACTCGGCGATGTGCTGATCCATATCCCGTGACGATTTCGGTGCTGAGCGTCACCCCACCCCGTGGCGCGGAGCATTCCGATGTCGCAGTGACATGGTGCAAAGGTTCAGCAGCTTTCTTCCAAATTCTTATAGCATTCGGGGACAAATCGTGGCGTACACAAGCAATAGAATTCCAGATCGTCCGTGCCGGTATTGGTGATCCGCTGCGCCACTCCGGCCAAGATGACCGCGCTGTCGCCCGCCCGCAGCTTCTGCGTGACCCCGCCGATTTCCACTAGCCCTTCACCCTTGCGGACGATGTAGCGTTCGGTGACGCCCGTCAGGGCATGAAGCTGGGTCGTGATCCCCGGCTCGACTCGCGCCACGGCCAATGAGGCCTCGGGGCTTTCCGCCGCGTTATGCAATTCGGTGATGTGGCACCGCTCTGTGGTGAAGAACTCCGGCAGACCGGAGGCGGGGATGAACCAGATAGGAGTCATGATGCGCACTTTGACAATTGTAAAAGCCGCTGACGAATGTAGAAATTGCCTTGACTCCTGTCAAAGCCATTGTTCTCTTGCAGGCGGTTAAAGGGTGGAGACGCTTGCCGGCAACAGGGTGGCATGCTTGTCTCCTCGGAGAATTCCGCTGCGGGTTCAGCGGCGGTGAGCAGGAGGTTTCGATGAAGTCGTGGATTTCGCTTCTGGCGGGCGCGAGCCTGGCCGTTTTGGGCGCCGCAAGCGCCGCGCAGGCGCAGGACAAACTCTTTGTTTATGTCTCCCCCGATCCGATCGGGGTCAATGCCTTCCTCAAGATGGGGCAGACGGGCACCGAGGCCGCCGCCGCAAAATACGGCGCCGAGGCCAAGACCTTCGAAAGCGCCAATGCCGCCGCGCGCAAGGAAAATGTCGAGGCCGCCATCAATGAAGGCGCTTCGGTCGTCGTCGTGGCGGGGTTCGAATTCAACGACGTGATCGCCGAACTCGCCCCGACCGTGCCCGATACCCAATTTCTGATCGTCGACCAGTGCATCGACAATCGTCCCGATAACGTTCATTGCGCCGTCTTTCGCGAATATGAGGCGACCTATCTGATCGGCGTCGTCGCGGCGATGCTGACCGAAACCAACAAGGTGGGCGTGGTCTCGGCGCTCGATATTCCGTTCCTGCATCGCTATACCGACGGCTATGCCATGGGCGCCAAGGCGCAGAAGGAAGGCGTCGAGGTAGATATCCGCTGGGTGGGCGGCGAAAATCCGTTCGCCGATCCTGTACGCGCCAAGGAACAGGCCCTCGCCATCAGGTCCGCCGGTTCGGACGTGATCTTTACCGCCACGTCCGGCGGCGATTTCGGCGTGTTCGAGGCCGCCAAGGAAGCCGATTTCAAGGCCTTCGCCGTTGACGTGAACCTCTGCCCCGAAGCGCCCGAGCACATGGTTTCCGGCACGCTCAAGCGCGTCGACAATGCCATTCTGGCGGCGATCGAAGCCATCGATGCGGGCGGCAAGCAGACGTTTTCCACCCTGGGTCTCAAGGAAGGTGGCATGTCGATCATCGGGCTTTCCGAAGACGGTCTGGCGGATAGCCAGTGCCTGATTGCCGGCATGCCGGACGTTCTGGACCGGGTGCGCGAAGTCGCCGCCCAGATTGAGGACGGCTCGCTCGTCATCGCTGATCCGATGACCGCGAACTAAGACATGTGATCCGGCCCGCTGTCTTTCCGGGACGGCGGGCCAATTCTGTTCCGGGGCAGTCCATGCAGGTCGAAATGAGCGGCATCACGGTGCGTTTCGGCCCCTTAACGGCCGTGGACCAGGTATCGCTGCGCTTCGCGCCCGGCCAGATCCATGCGGTCGTGGGCGAGAATGGCGCCGGCAAGAGCACGGTGATGAATGTGCTGTTCGGCATGATCAGCCCCGATGCGGGCAGCATCAGGATTGATGGTGCGGAAAAGCGCTGGCGTAACCCGCAGGACGCCATCGCCGCCAGGCTGGGCATGGTCCATCAGCATTTTATGTTGCAGGACGCCATGAGCGTCCTTGAAAACGTCGTGCTCTGCGCAGAGCCGACGCGCATTTTCGGCTTTGTCGATTTCTCTGCGGCCCGCCGGCGTCTCGAAGAAGTCGCGCGCCTTTATGGCATTGGTGTAGCGGTCGATCGCAAGGTGGCCGATCTGTCCGTTTCCGAGCGCCAGATCGTCGAAATCCTCAAGGTTCTCTATCGCGATGCCGAAATGCTCATTCTCGACGAGCCTACGGCGGTGCTGACCCCGCAGGAAACCGAGAACCTGTTCAAGATTCTCCGGAACTTCCGCGAAAGCGGCAAATCCATCGCCCTTATCACGCATAAGCTCGACGAGGTCGTGGCGATTGCCGACTGGGTCAGCGTCATGCGGGGCGGCAAATTGGTGCGTTCCTGCGCCATGGCGGAAACCGGCAAGGATGAAATCGCCCGGGGCATTATCGGGGGCGACCTGCCGGCGCCGCTGACACGCGGCGGCCAGGCCGTCGGCGCCACGGTGCTCAAGGTCGAAAACCTCTCGGCGCGCGGCAACGGCCGGATGGCCGGACCGGTCAGCTTCGAGGTCAAACGCGGCGAGATCGTCGGCATTGCCGGCATTTCCGGCAATGGCCAAAGCCAGATTATCGAAGCGCTGGTCGGCCTGCGCAAACCCGTCGCCGGCAAAGTCAGTCTTCTGGGTCACGACGTGACACATGCCGATGTGGCCGGGCGCCGCGAGGCGGGGCTAAGCTATATCCCTGCCGACCGCCAGACTGTCGGGCTTGCCCTCGACGCTCGCGTCTACGAAAACGCCGTAATCGGTCGCGAAGGCACCTCCGCTTTCAGCAAGGGTCCACTGCTCGATCGCCCCGCCATGGTCGGTTTTGCGCGCCAGCTGATCGAACGCTTCACCATCAAGGTCGCGGGGCCGGCGGCGCGTTGCTCCTCGATGTCTGGCGGAAACAAGCAGAAGCTCGTCGTCGGGCGCGAACTCGCGCGGGAAACGCCGCTTATCATCGCCGAAAACCCCACTTGGGGCGTCGATATTGGGGCCATCGATTTCATCCATCGCGAACTGATCCGCATGCGCGATCTGGGTCACGCCATCCTGCTCGTCTCCACCGAGCTGGATGAAATCCTCGCGCTTTCCGACCGTATTCTGGTGCTCTATGAGGGGCATATTGCGGGGGAATTCGCAGCGGCTGAGGCCGACAGGCTCACCATAGGCGCATTGATGACCTCGGAAAGGGCGGCGTGATGGAGCAGACCTTCATGCGCCAGATCGGCCCCTGGCTTGCCGTTTTCGCCTGGATTTTCGGCATCTTGCTGGCCCTGATGCTCATCGCCAACGCGGATTTCGGCGAAGCAGTGACCGGATTTTTCAACGGCGCCTTCGGCGGGCGGAACCTTGCCTATCTCTTCACCACTTTGGGCCGCGCCACCATGATCGTGGGCATGGCGCTCTCGGTGATGATCAGTTTCCGCGCCGGACTCTTCAATATTGGCGGCGAGGGGCAATTGGTGGCCGGCGGCATCGTCGCGGCCCTGGTCGGGGTCTATCTGCCAGGACCGGGCTGGCTTGTCCTGCTCGCCGGCATCGGCGCCGGCATGATGGCCGGAGCGCTCTGGGGGCTATTGGCCGGCATGATGTACGCCTATGTCGGCGTACCGCTGCTGATCGGCTCGCTGCTGCTCAATTATCCGGCGCGCTATATCGCCTCCTATCTCGTCGGCCACCCGTTCCGCGATGTGGCGTCCGGCCTGCCCCAGACATTTCAGGTGGCCAATGAGGCCTGGATACCGCTTTTTTCCGGTACGCGGCTCGACATGGGCATCCTTGCCATAATCGTCGTCGCGATCCTGGCGATCGTCTATTCCAACATGACCATTGGCGGCTATCGCGCCCGCATGAACGGGCTGGCGCCGAATTTCGCCCGCGCCTCCGGCCTGCCGGTCACGGCGCTGACGCTGCGCACCTTGATGCTGAGCGGCGCGATTGCCGGGCTGGTGGGCGCGCTCGCCGTCTACGGCGTCCATCATCGCTTCACCGATGGCATGCTGGTGCAGCCGCTCTATGCGTGGACCGGGATCATCGCCGTGCTGATGGTCGGCATGGTGCCCTGGGCAGTGCCGCTTTCAGGCCTATTTTTCGCCGCCGTGCAGACCGGCGCCGCGGGCATGGAGCGCAGCGCTGATGTGCCCAAGGAGATTGCCCTGATCATGCAGGCGGTCATCATCCTGTTCGTGGCCGGGCGCGTGGCCGGAGCGAATCTTGCCGACGACAGGGAGAGCGGCAATGGGACTTGATATGCTGCTCGACCCGGCCTTTCTCAATTCAGTGCCGCGTTTTCTCACCCCTATTCTGCTCGCCGCCCTTGGCGGGGCGATCTGCGAGCGGGCGGGCGTGTTCAATATCGCGCTGGAAGGTTTTATCCTGGTTGGCGCTTTCTGCGCCGTTCTCGGCTCCTATTTCCTCGGCTCGGAATGGTGGGGCGCGCTTGCCGCCATGGCCGGCGGCGTGATCATGGGCCTGCTCTTTGCTGAATTTCATCTGCGCCGCAAGGGCGATGGCATCGTCGTCTCCATCGGGCTCAACCTATTTGCGGCAGGCCTGACGGTCTATCTGTTGCGCGCCATCTTCGATGTCTCGGGCGCGTTCCGCGATCCCGGAATCAGGGGCTTTTCCCCCATCCACATTCCCGGCCTGTCGCAGGTACCGGTGCTGGGCCCCTTCTTGTCCGGGCAGTCGATCCTGTTCTATCTCGCGGTGGCGGCTGCGCTCGCATTGCAGATCTTTTTCGCCCGCCACCGCCTGGGCCTGCGCATTCGCGCCGCCGGCGAAAACCCGGCCGGCCTCGTGGCCGGCGGCGTCAATCCGAACCGTGTGCGCCTCTGGGCCCTGGTCATGTGCGGGGCGCTTTGCGGCCTTGCCGGCGCGCAATTGTCCATCGCCAATGTCAATCTCTTCGTCGAGAACATGAGCGCCGGACGCGGCTGGATCGCGGTGGTCGCCGTGTTGCTGACGCGCGGCCATCCCATCGCCGTGCTGCTGATCGCCCTCTTGTTCGGATTTGTGGATTCCTTCTCGTTCCGGGTGCAGGGCCTGGGCCTGCCGCAGCAATTCAGCGACATGATGCCCTATCTGGCCACGCTAATCGTCCTCCTCGCGCTCTCGGCCTGGCGCAAAGCGAAAGTGGCGTAAATGATCGATCTGATCGTAACCAATGCCGTCGTGGCGACGGCCGATGCCAAAGGCACCACGCTGGAAAAAGGCGGCGTCGCCGTCCGCAATGGCCGCATCACCCATATAGGCAATGCGGACGAACTCGCCGCCATGCAGGGTCAGGCAAAACGTGTCGTCGACGCGTCCGGCATGCTGCTCATGCCGGGCCTGATCAACACCCATTGCCACGCCGCCAGCGCCCTCTTCCGTGGCCTCGTTGAAAACCTCAAGCTCGAACCCTGGCTGGAAACCGTGTGGAAGGCCGAGGCGGCGATCCTCAACCCAAAGACCACCCATCTGGGCTCGGTGCTCGGCTTTGCCGAGCAATTGCTGGGCGGCGTCACCACGGTGATGGACATGTTCTGGCATCCGCACGAAACCGTGCAGGCCGGCCGCGATGTCGGCGTCAGGGTATCGACGGGCGGCATTTTTTTCGACTATCCCGGCCCGACCGGCGAGGATCACGCCGCACGCCTGCGCAAGGCCGAGATTTTCTTCGACACCTTCAAGGGCGCCGAAGATGTCTTCGCCGCCGCCTTGCCGCATGGCACTTATACGGTTTCGCCTGAGCATTTGCAGGACGCCTGGGCCCTGGCGCGCAAATACGATGCCCTGTTCTGCACCCATGTGGCCGAAACCACGGCCGAACAGCAAACCGTAACCGAGCGCTATGGCCGCCGTATCGTCAATCATCTCGAAGATCACGACCTGGTGGATGACCGTTCGGTCTTTGCCCATTGTGTGCATCTCGATGATGCGGAGATTGCCGTTCTGGCGCGGCGTGGCGCCACGGCGGTACACAATCCGCTCTCGAACCTCAAGCTGGCCTCCGGCTTCGCCCGTGTGCCCGCAATGCTCGATGCCGGCATCAATATCGCGCTGGGCACCGATGGCGCGGTGTCGGGCAACGATCTCGACATGTGGCTTGCCCTGCGGCTGGCCGCTACTGTCCACAAGGCGGTCGCCATGGATGCCAGCGTCGTCACTACCCGGCAGGCCCTGGCCATGGCAACGCTCAATGGCGCCAAGGCGCTGAACGCCGCCGACCGCATCGGCTCGCTGGAAATCGGTAAATTCGCCGACATGATCCTGCTCGACCTTCGGCGCCCCCATGCCGTGCCGATGTTCGACGCCATGACGCATATCGTTTATTCCGCCAATAAATCCGACGTGCGCCACGTTTTTCTCGGCGGCGAACAGGTCGTGCGCGACGGACGGCTCACAAGGCTCGACATCGCCGACACGCTGGCTGAAGCCGAAGCGCTGATCCCGGCCATCCGCGCTTCGATCATTTGATCTTTTAGGAGTTTTTCGATGACACACCGCCAGATCGACCGGCTCAATGCAGCGCGCGCTTCGATCGCCCAACGCATGGGCGCGCCCTGCGACACTGCCATTGTCCTCGGCACCGGCCTTGGCCATCTGGCCGACATGGTTGCCGACGCCACCTATATCCCCTACCAGGAAATTTCTGGCTTTCCGGTCTCCACCGCCCCCGGCCACCAGGGGCGCCTGGTCATCGGCACGCTCTTCGGCCGCCGCACGGTGCTGATGCAGGGCCGTGTGCATCTCTATGAGGGCTGGACGGCGCGCGACATCGCCCTCGCCATCTACCTCCTCAACGCTTTCGGTCCCAAACAGCTCATCGTCACCAATGCCGCCGGCGGGTTGAACCCGGCTTTCGAGGCCGGCTCGGTCATGCTGATCGAGGATCATATCAATCTCACCGGCCACAATCCGCTGATCGGACCCAACGATGACGAGATCGGCCTGCGCTTCCCAGATCTCACCCGCGCCTATGACCCGGCCCTGCGCGAAAAGGCCATTGCTGCCGCCGAGGCCGCCGGCCAGAGACTGCATCGCGGCATCTATCTGGGGCTTACCGGTCCCTCGCTCGAAACCTCGGCGGAGCGCCGATATTTCCGCGCCACGGGGGGCGATGCGGTGGGCATGTCGACTGTGCTCGAAACCATCGCCGCCGTGCACGCCGGCCTGCCGGTCCTCGGTCTTTCGGCCATCACCAATCCCGCCACCGGCGCACCGGGCGAAGCGCCCGACACCATTGAGGATGTGATCGAGAATGCCGCCATTTCCGGCCAGAAGATCACCGCCATCCTCGAAAAGCTGTTCCCGACACTCTGATGGCTCCGGCACATTTCGATTTTTCCGGTGACGTCGTGCTGGTCACAGGTGCGTCCGGCGGCATCGGCCAGGGCATTGCCCTGCGCTTTGCCAAATCCGGGGCGAAGGTCGCCGTGCATTATCACGCCAATCGCGAGGCCGCCGAAGCGCTGGCCGCCGATATCGGCGGCCTGGCCTTTTCAGCCGACCTCTCCGCGGAGGATGAGTGCATAGGGCTGATGGAAGCGGTGACCGAGGCGCTTGGTCCGGTCGACGTTCTCGTCAACAATGCCGGCCTGCAACCCGTTCTGCCCTTCGAAGCGATTACCGGCGACGCGATGGCCGCAATGATGGCCGCCAATGTGGCGGGCCCTATGGCGCTGATGCGCGCCCTGGCGCACGCGGGGCGACCGGCCTGCGCCGTCAATGTCGCCTCCATCGAAGGGCTCCAGCCCGCTGCCGGGCACGCTCACTACGCGGCCTCGAAAGCGGCGCTGCTCATGCTGACGCGGGCGGCGGCACTCGAATTGGGGCCGATAGGCATCCGGGTCAATGCCATTTCCCCCGGCCTCATCGATACTGGCGGCCTGCCCGCCCGCTGGCCCGAAGGCGTCGGCCGCTGGTTGGCCAACGCCCCGCTCGGGCGGCTGGGGACGCCCGAAGACATTGCCGACGCGGCGCTGTTCCTCGCCTCCGATGCGGCGCGGTGGATCAGCGGGGCCAATCTGGTGGTGGATGGCGGGGTGCTGGCGGCGCCGAGCTGGTAGGGCAAGTCTCTCAGCTCTGCCCCACCGCTTCCGCCAAACGCCGGCAGGCTGCGGGCAGGTCGTCCTGCTCGCGCAACAGCGCCCCGCCGATGAGATAGACCACGTCATCGCCATAGGTCGCCCGCATCTCGGGAATGCGCTCGAGCGTCATGCCGCCGCCTGGTGCGGGGAGGACAGGTTTCAACCCGGAAAATTCCACCGAACAGCCTTCGGCAATGGCAAGGCATTCCGCACGGGTAAAGCCGAACCTTCCGCCGAAATTGGGGTAGACCACCGCGTCCACCCCCATCAGCCGCTGCAACAGACCGAAAAAGAACCGATGCGAGAAACCGGTGGTCGGGGTGATGACATTGGTTCCGCCAAAAGTCGGGTGCGAAATGATCGGCAGGAGGAAATCCGGATCGGCCGCCAGCGTCCTTGCCATGTCGAAGCCGATTAGCGAAGGGGCGAGCATGACGGCGCCCGCGCCGAGTTCCTGCGCCATCCAGGCGCGATCGAGCACCTCGACGGCCGGACCGGAAATGTTGGGCACATAGGCGGCGTTGAACCCGGTCCTCAGATTGGCCTCGGCCACCGCCTCGGTGCAGGCTTTCAGCCGCTCCTCATAGGGCGACATGGCCTGGCTCGCCAATCCATGGTCGTCCTTGATGAGGTTCATCCCGCCCAGGGCAAATTGATGAGCGAGACCGGCCAGTTCCGGTGTCGTCAACCCCACCGGCTTGATCGCCGACATCAGGATCGGCCCGGAAACGCCGGCTCGCGCGCGCAGGCCGGCAGCGCCGAATTTGGGGCCCGGACAGAGATCGGTGATGGCCTCGCTCAGGCTCATGTCCTCGACGCGGGTCTGCGTCTTGATCGAGGAATTGCCGAAAACGACATTGAGGAGCTGCACGAAATCGGGGCCGACGTCATCGTCCGAATAGGAGATTTCGGCCAGATATCCGCCGCGCGCATCCACGCCAGGGCGCAGCGCTTCGAGGCGGCCGAGGATTTCGTCCTCGACATAGCCCTTCGGCACGATATCGCGGGGGATTTCGACGGTTTGCTCCGCCGCGATGTCAAGGGCGCGCGCGCGCGCCTCCTGCTCGTCGTCCGCGCCAAGCCAGTAGGTTACCGAAAAGCGCGCCATCAGAGCGCTTCCGCCTTTTGCGCCGAATGGACCGTATCGAGACGCGCCGCCTCGAATTCGGCATCGTCGATGTCGAGATTCCGGCCCAGAAGCTCGCCAATGGCCTTGACCAGCGCCGCGGCGTCGAGCCCGTATTTCTTCATCAGATAAGGCTTGGAGGCGCCATGCGCGAAGGTGTCGTTGAGGCCCAGCCGCCTGAGGCGGATACCAAGGCCTTCCTCAGCCAGAATTTCCCCGACCAGAGAGCCGAGGCCGCCATTGATGAGGTGGTTTTCCAGCGTGACGATGCCCTTCTTGCCGCGCGCCGCTTGCAGCAAACCTGCCCGGTCGAACGGCTTCAGCGTCGACACATGCAGGTGATGCACCCCAACATTGCGCGCCTTCAACGGTTCGGCGGCCCGCATGGCTTCTTCGGTGCAGACACCGGACGTGACGACCAGGATGTCATCGCCTTCCGAAAGCGTGCGCAGCTTGTTGAACTCGAACGGGGTGGAAAATAGGCGTGGAACCTCGCCGCGCAACACCCGGACATAAACCGGCCCATCCACGGCGTCGGCAATATCCAGCACGGTTTCGACCTCGGTGGCGTCGCCGGTTTCCAGAATCGTCATATTCGGGATGGCGCGCATCACCGCAATATCCTCGATCGCCTGATGGGTGATGCCGCCGGGCGTGGTAATGCCGGGCAGGAAGCCCATCAGCCGCACCTTGCGGTTCGAATAGGCGATGGAATTGATCAGTTGATCATAGGGTCGGCGGTAGAGAAAGACCGCAAATGTATGCAGGAACGGCCGGAAGCCGTGCATAGCCATGCCGCCGGCAAAGGAAAGCATGTTCTGCTCGGCCATGCCGAGAGACAGGAACTGCTCGGGGTGTCTGTCGCGAAAACCATCGACCTCGCAGGACGAGGTGAGATCGGCGGACAGGCAGATTACATCCGGGCGCGCCAATGCGAATGTTTCGAAGGCCCTGGCATAGGGGCGATTGACGATTTCGACCATTTTTCCGCGCCTCTCAGATATCGGCCAGGTCAACGCCGAGTTCGGCGGCCAAAGCCAGTTTCATGTCTTCGCGTTCTTCCCGGGTCTTGAACCGTACATAGTGCAAGCGCGGGAAGCGCTTCTGGAGATAGTTCATGCCCTGGAAGGGCGAGGTGTTGGCCAGGATCACCAGCGGCTTGCCCGGTTCAGCGCTGTCGGCGGCGGCGCGCAGCGCGTCGAGGTCATGACCATCAACGGACCGGCAGGTCACGCCGAAAGCGGCGACCCGGCCGGGCAGATCGCCCAGATCGAGCACCGAGGACATGGCGCCGTCGCATTGCTGGCGGTTCACGTCAACGATGGCGCGGATATTGTCGATGCCGTGATAGGATAGTGCGGCCAGCGCCTCCCAGGTCTGGCCCTCCTGGAATTCGCCATCGGACATATAGACCCATACCTTGCCGGGCTCGCCCTTGCGCTTGCGCGCCCAGGCAAGGCCGGCGGCCATGGACAGGCCCTGCGCCAGCGAACCCGTGGTCACTTCCATGCCGGGGCTGTGTTCGGCGCCGATCATTTCCACCGATCCGCCATCGCGGTTGAAATGATCCAACGCATTCTCGTCCATTCGCCCCATCTGAATCAGAGCCGAGTAGATGACGAGGGCATAGTGCGCCGGAGAAATAACGAAGCGGTCATACTCGGGAGCGAACGGCCCGTGATAGCCGGCGCCGGTAAAGGCATCGGGATTGCCGGCCGAAGGCACGCCGGCAAAGGGTGGCGGCAGTTTCGGCAGCGTCGGCTCGCCCAGCTTGAGCACTTCATTATAGAGCAGGGCCAGGCTTTCGGCCGCTGAACAGGCCTGGCTCAGATAGCCGCCATTATTGCGCATCGTGTGCAGGAAGACCCGCCTGCGAATGCCGGCCGCGACGTCTTCGGTCGATTGGCGATTGGGGATGGACATGGCTCAGTTCCGTTCGGGGAAAAGATCTTTTAGCCCCTCGGGCGAGGCTTTCGCGACACCGCGCTCGGTGATCAGGCCGGTGATGAGGCGCGCGGGGGTCACGTCGAAGGCCGGATTGGCCGCCGGGCTGCCCTCGGGCGAGATGCGCACCGAGACCGTCTTGCCGTCCGGGCCGCGCCCCTGCACGAAGGAAACCTCGTCGCCGGTGCGCTCTTCGATGGGAATTTCCTTCACCCCATCCTTCACCGTCCAGTCAATGGTCGGCGAGGGCAGGGCGACATAGAACGGCACGTTATTGTCCTTGGCGGCGAGGGCCTTGAGATAGGTGCCGATCTTGTTGCACACATCGCCATTGGCAGTGGTGCGATCGGTGCCGACAATGACCATGTCCACCTGGCCGTGCTGCATCAGATGGCCGCCGGCATTATCGACGATCAGCGTGTGAGGCACGCCATGGCCATTCAGCTCCCAGGCGGTCAATTGCGCGCCCTGGTTACGTGGGCGGGTCTCATCGACATAGACGTGGACCGGAATGCCTTCTTCGGCGGCGAGATAAATCGGCGCCGTCGCGGTGCCATAATCGACGGTGGCGAGCCAGCCGGCATTGCAATGGGTCAGGATATTGACCACTTCGCCGGGCTTCTTCCTGGCAGCGATCTCGCGGATGATCTGGAGTCCGTTGAGCCCGATATTGCGGTTCAGCTCGACATCCTCCTCAGCAATTTCGGCGGCCCGGCGATAGGCGGCGGCGGCCCGTTCCCCGGGCGGCAGCGGGCGCAGCAATGTGCGCATCTCATCCAGTGCCCATTTGAGATTGATGGCTGTGGGCCTTGTCTCGTGCAGCTTGTCCCAGACGGCATCGAGGGTCGCGTCCGAAGCATCGTCATGCATGGCGATCGCCATGCCATAGGCGGCGGTGACCCCGATCAGCGGCGCGCCCCGTACCCACATGTCCCGGATGGCGACGGCGACGTCATCGACGGTTTTGAGCGTCACGATCTTGAACTCATGGGGAAGCCAGCGCTGGTCGATGATCTCGACCGACCGTGCGTCCGTGTTGAGCCAGATAGTGTGATAGTGGCGATCTCCGACTTTCAACGAACGAACTCCTTTTCGAGCCGGACGGCCAGCTTGTTGACCTCGGCAATGGAATGAATGGCGTGCCGGTTGACCGCGATGTGGCGTCCGAGCTTGAGCGCCTTGGTTTCGCAACGGGCGCGCAGGTTGGGATCGGCAATGGTTTCAAAATCGGCATTGTGGGCAAGGCCCAGGATGCGGCGATGCATCTCCACCCCGGCAAAGCCGAGGGCATCAACAAAAATATCGTGCAGCACCATGTCAAGCGCCTGCTCGGCGCCAAGCGCGTCGCCCCGATCCTCGAAAAGCCGCGTTTCGTAAAGAATGCCCTTGCGTTCCGTGCGCCAGAGCTGGGTAAATTCGTCGGTGAAGCTGGACCAGATCTGCTCGATGACGTCGAGGAGATAGGCGCGCATGCCATCGCGGCTGCCGGCCTCCTCATGCCCGGCCTGCGCCAGAAAATTCATCCAGAAATTGGCGAGCAACATGCCGACATCGAAGGCCATGGGGCCATAGAATGCGAATTCGGGATCGATGACCCGGGTCTCGTCCATGGTCACCATGACCGAGCCGGTATGCAGGTCGCCATGCAGCAGGGTTTCCGCATTGGCGGCGAAGAGATGCTTCATCTTCTGCGCCACCACCTTCATGTCGCGGTCGGCGCGCAGTTCGGCCACGATCCCGTCGAGTTGCGGGCTGGTATGGCGGTTCATTCTGGCATCGAAATAGGGATCAGAAAATACCAGATTTTCCGTAATGTCGCAGAGCTCCACATTATCGGCAAAAAGCGCCAGATCGGTCTTGCGCGCTTTGGTGGGCATCGAGAAGTCCGAGCCGCGGAACAAGGTGCGCGCAAGGAAAAGTCCGAGATCGCGCCCGATCCTGGGCAATTGCTGGCCGTTGATCAGGGCCTGGCGCAGGATGATGTGCGGGCTGAGGAATTCCATCACGATCAGCGCCTGCGCTTCATCGAAATGCAGGATTTCCGGCACCATGCCCGGATCGCGCTCTGCCTGGCGTTTTAGGGCGTGATATTCGAAGAATGAGCGCTTGAGGGGCAGCGGCCAACTATCCCCCACCAGCCGCACATAGGGCAGAGCTTGCTTGACGATGACGGTGCCTTTGTCGCCCTCGACGATGAAGACGAGGTTCAGGTTTCCATCGCCCACTTCACGCACCCGCCAGCTACTCGCATCGCTGCCTAAGGCGGCGCGCATGGCCGGATTGTCGCCGAGACGCGCCGGCAGCGTGACGGCATCGAGTGCCTGAAAGTCCTGCGTTTCAGCCAATTCTTTCCTCCTGCGGCCGCCGGGCTCCTGGTTTTGCGCCGTCCGGCCCCTCTTTCGTAGGACAGGGTTCTGACAAATGTCAACTCGCTTGACATCTGATGAGGGGGCGGGATAGCGTCGGCATAAGGGAGGAGCGCATGGACGAAGAAGCCGTGTTCCGCATTGCCGGGTTACATAAGGCCTTCGGGCCGATTCCCGTGCTCCGTGGGGTCGATCTGACGCTCAAATCCGGCGCCGTTACCGTATTGATGGGCGCGAACGGGGCCGGCAAATCCACGCTGGTCAAGATCGTCTCCGGCGTATATGCCCGCGATGGCGGCGCCATGATCCTGGCCGGGGAAGCGTTCGAGCCGGCCACGCCCGCCGAAGCCATGCGTGCCGGCGTCGTCACCGTACATCAGAACATCAATGACGGGGTGGTGGCCGATCTGGATGTCGCCACCAATCTCACCCTTGACCGGCTGAGCGGCAAGGGCGCGCCCCTGCTGTTCAATCCGCGCGCCGTGCGCCGGCAGGCAAGGCTGGTCGCCGAGCGCATGGATTTGACGCTCGATCTTTCCGCCATGGTCGGGGACCTGCCACTGGCAGACCGGCAGATGGTTTCGATCGCCCGCGCCATGGCGCATGAGCCCAAGGTGTTGATCCTCGACGAACCAACCTCTTCGCTTTCCAGCGCGGAGGCCAATCGCCTGTTCGACCTCATCGACCGGCTGCGCGCGCGCGGCGTCGCCATCCTTTATATCTCGCATCGCATGTCCGATATCCGCCGCCTGGCCGATCGCATCGTGTCGCTGCGGGACGGGCGCATCACCGGCGTTTTCGAGGGCGAGAAGCTGGATTACGAGGGCGCGGTCAATGCCATGCTGGGGCAGAAGATCAACCTCAATGCGGTGGCGGTGCGCGAGGGCGGTCAAGCCATCCTCGACGTCAAGGCGCTGCGCATCGCCCCGACCTCAAAACCGTTCTCCTTCACCCTGGGCGATGGCGAAATCGTCGCGGTCACCGGGCTGGTGGGCGTGGGCAAGACGGCCCTGGCCGAAAGCTTGTTCGGCGCCCGCCGCCCGCTTGGCGGACAAATGACATTGGACGGGCGCGCCTATGCCCCGCGCGACACCGGGCTCGCGATTGCCTCGGGCGTCTTCCTCGTCGCCAAGGACCGGTCCGATAACGGCATCGTGCCCGACTTCAATATCTACGAGAACATGAGCCTGCCCTTTCTGAGGCGCCTGTCGAGCTTTTCCGTATCGCGGCGCGATCGCGAGCGCGCAGAGGCGCAGCGCCAGATCGCTAGCCTGGCCATTGTCTGCCGCAGCGAGCGCGACGAGATGGACATGCTGTCCGGCGGCAATCAGCAGAAGGTGATGGTGGCCCGCTGGCTGACCCAGGCCAGCCGCGTGCTGATCCTCGACGAGCCCTTCCAGGGCGTCGACATCGCCGCGCGCCGGGATATCGCCAAGAAACTCCGCGCTTCGGCGGCGGGACGGGCGACGCTGGTTTTCCTCACCGAGCTGGATGAGGCTTTCGAATGCGCTGACCGTATTCTCGTCATGAGCGAGCACACAATAGTCGGCGAACACCGCAATTCGCAGATCGATATGGACCGGCTGCTGGCGGAAATTGCCGGCCAGCATGAGGCGGCAGAACAATGACAGAGACACAAATGCCCCAGGCAAACGCCGCACCCCGCCCCGCATTACCGGCACGCGCGAGCCTGCGCGACCATGCCATTCGCTATGGCTTCATCGTGCTGCTGGTCGGCATGGTGCTGTTTTTCTCTCTCTCCACCAGCGGCTTCACCAGCCCGCAAAGCGCCGTCTTCATCCTGCAATCGGTTTCCATCACCGGCATTCTGGCGCTGGGCGTCACCGCCACGCTGGTGGTGGGCGGGTTCGATCTGTCCATCGGCTCCGTCGCCACCACCGCCATGATGGCCTCGTCCTACGCCATGGTGGTAATGGGGCTCGATGGCTGGACGGCGGTCGCCCTGTGTCTGGCCATCGGTGCCATTGTCGGCGTGATCAATGGGGTCCTCATCGTCTATATGCGCGTGCCTGATCTCCTGGCGACGCTGGGCATGATGTTCCTGCTGGTCGGGCTGCAACGCATCCCCACCGAAGGACGCTCCATCGCCACCGGCATGACCATGCCTGACGGCTCCACCGCCAACGGCACGTTCAGCCCGGAATTCCTGGCCCTGGGGCGGCATCGGTTCGACTTCTTCCAACCCAATCTGCTGCCGGTTTCGGTGGTGATGCTAATCGCCCTCGCTATCCTGATCTGGTTTTTCCTCGAATATACCCGCTTCGGGCGCATGATGTACGCCGTGGGCTCGAACGAGCGCGCCGCCCAATTGGCTGGCGCGCCGGTAAAGGCTTACAAGATCTGGGCCTATGTGATTTCGGGTGTTTTCGCCTCTATTGGCGGCATCCTGCTCGCGGCACGCCTGGGGCGTGGAGACATTGCTTCGGGCAATAATCTCCTGCTGGATTCGGTCGCCGCCGCCTTGATCGGCTTTGCGGTGCTGGGCGCGGCCAAGCCCAATGCTTTCGGCACGGCCATCGGCGCGCTGTTCGTCGGCATTCTCCTGCAGGGCCTCACGATGATGAACGCGCCCTATTACACCCAGGATTTCGTCAAGGGCGCGGTTCTGGTCGTCGCCCTGGTTTTCACTTTCGCCCTCTCCAAGCGGGGCAGACGCTAAGGCAACTCCCGCTTTTCATGCAAACGGAGGAAAGCATGATCTCTCGTAGACTTCTCGGCAAACTCGCCCTCGGCCTTTTCGGCGTAAGCCTGCTCGGGGGCACCGCCCTGGCGCAGACCATGCCGGCGCCCTTCGACAATCCGGGCGCGGTCAAGATCGCCCTGGTGCGCTATCTCTCCACCGGCGACTTCTTCCAGGCCTATCTCTCGGGCGTCGAGGCCCAGGCCAAGGCACTCGGGGTCGAACTGCGCGTGCTCGACAGCCGCCAGGACGCCGCGCTCCAGGCCGACATGGTCGATCAGGCCATTGCACTGGGTGTGGACGGCATCATCATCCAGCACGGCCTCACCGAATCGATGAAGGAAGCCGCGCAGCGCGCCGTGGATGCCGGCATCAAGGTCGTGGCCTTCGACGTCAATGTCGAGAACGACGCCATTCCCCAGATCGAGCAATCGGACCACGACCTGGCGCGCCTGGCGCTCGAACAGGCCATCGCCGACAACGGCGAAAGCTGGACCGCCGGCTATGTCTATGTCGCCGGCATCGCCCCGCTGGATCGGCGTGACGAGGTCTGGAAGGAATTCAAGGCCAAATATCCCGGCATCAACGAAAAGGCCATGTTCGGCACGCTCGACAATCCGATCGCCAATTCGGTGGCCAACCAAGCTCGTTCGGTGCTGGCAGCCAATCCCGACATCACCGTGATGTTCGCTCCCTACGACGAATTTGCCAAGGGCGTGAAGATCGCCGTGGACGAAGCCGGCATGTCGAGCCAGGTCAAGATCTATTCGGCCGACATTTCCACCGCCGACATCGCGGCGATGCGCGAGCCGGGTTCGGCCTGGGTCGCGACCGCCGCCACCAATCCGGCCGTGGTGGGCGAAGTTTCGGTGCGCGCGCTCGCCATGATGCTGGCTGGCGAGGATACCGGGCACAATGTCATCATCCCGCCGACGCTGATCACCCAGGCCCAGCTCAACGACAACGACATCAAGAATATGGAAGAGCTGTCCGGCAAGCTGCCGCAATTCGCCCATGCCGAAGTCGCAATTCCTGGCTGGATGCCTCTGCCGGCCCGCTGATCGAGCCGGACATCAATGAAAAAGGGCGGCGCTTCACGGCGCCGCCCTTCCTTTTTTGCGCCTGGGGGCTATCGCATCGCCGCCGCGATATTGCCGCCATCCACAGTGGTGACATCGGCGGTCGTGCTTCTGGCCAGCGCCTGATGCACAAAGGCCTGTGCGACGTCCTCGGCGGTAACTTCGAGACCGAGCAGATTGCCCGACATATAATCCTTGACGCTCAATCCGCGCGAACTGGACCGGGCGGCAATCATCTCATCATTGAGCAATCCCGAGCGAATCCGGTCGGCATTGACGGCGTTGACGCGAATGCCGTCCTTCCCATGCTCGAGCGCATATTGGCGGGAAAGAAACAGAGTCGCCGCCTTGGGCAGACCATAGGCGCCGAAATTGGCGCCGGGATTGACCGCCTGCTTGGAGGCGTTGAACAACAGCACGCCGCCTGTGCCCTGCTGCTTCATGATGCGCACCGCGTTCTGGGCCACGCTCTGATGCGAGAAGAAGTTCAGCTCGAAGCTCTTGCGCAACAATGCCTCGTCCAGCGTGGCAATCGCCCCTTCCCACGCCGCCCCGGCATTGGAAACGACGATATCGACGCCGCCAAAAATCTTGACCGCCATGTCGAAGGCGGCGCGAACCGATGACGGGTCGGTGACGTCGCAAGCGCAGCCGATCGCAACATTGCCGATAGTCTTGGCCACGAGCCTGGCCTTGTCGCCGTCGAGATCGAGCACGACCACATGCGCGCCCTGCGCGGCGAAGGCTTTGGCGGTGGCGGCGCCGATGGCTCCTGCTCCTCCGGTGACCACGGTCACCTGCCCGGTCAGCGGCTTGGGCTTGGCGCCGGCTAGCTTGGCCTGCTCAAGCGACCAATATTCGAGATCGAAAAGGTCGGGCTTGGAGACCGGTTCGAACCGCCCGATGGCTTCGGCGTCGCGCGCCGCCATGATCCAGGTCTCTCCGACATCGGCAGCGATCTTGGCGTCCTTGAGCGTGCGGCCATGCCCGAACATGCCTAGGCCCGGCACCAGGGTCAGGCGCGGCATGGGATCGAGCATGGTCCGTGCCACGTCATCGCGGGCGTCGTTCACGCGGAAATACTCGGTATAGTCGGCAACGAATTTGGCCACCCGCTCGTCAATTACGGCGCGGTACCCGTCCAATTGTCCGGCATCGGGCGCCGGCAGGACCATTGGGCCGGTCTTGATGCGGATGGACAGGTCGGGGGTCGAAACACCGCGGCGGGCCATGTCTTCGACTTCGGCGGCGTTCACGAAGGCCAGAATGTCCGGCGACGTGCGGAATTCGGACACGAACCTTTCGAACGATCCCTCCCCCTTGGCAAAGGCGATGGCGCCGCGCAGCATGGGCGCGATGTCTTCCGGGGTGGCGAGTGTGGCGGGTAGGGTAATTGGAGAGAAGGGATTTCTGCCGTTCTGCCGCACAAGGTCTTCGGCCAATGACACATAATGGATCATTCGATCGTATGCCTGCTTGGCCGTGTCGCCGAAGGTGAAAATGCCGTGCTTGTCGAGGATCAGGCCCTCGACGCTCGGATCCTCGTCGAAGACCTCGGCGGCGAGTTTGGCGAGATCGAAGCCAGGCATGATATAGGGCACGAAACCCATTTTCGGCCCAAAGATCTCGCGGCTCATCCTCTCGCTCTCTGCCTGGTCGGCAATGGCGAGAATGGCAGTGGAATGGGTGTGGTCGACGAATTTATGCGGAATGAAGGCGTGAAGAAGCGCCTCCACCGAGGGATTGGGTGCGGCCGGGTCGATGAGATTGGCGCGCTGCAAGGCCACCATATCCTCATCGCCAAGCTGTTCCAGCTTGCGGGCTTTCAAAAGCGGGGCGAGCTTGACTGCGGGCAGGCCGGCGGGCTCGATAGTGCCCATATCCCAGCCCGAGCCCTTGACGCACAGAACGTCCCAACTGTCCCCGACCAGATCGGACATGTTGGTCTTGACCGACGTATTGCCGCCGCCATGCAAAACCAAGCGTGGCTCACCACCCAGAAGGCGGGTCGTATAGGTGCGCAATGCCAGATCGCGGTTTACACCCTTGGCAGCATAAGACGCGACCATCGCCTCGGCTTCGGCGTCATTCCAGAGATTGAGCATGGGTTATCCTCGGTCATTCGGAAATTTGCGAACGGGGCATTACGGCCCCTTGGTCCAGTGGTCGAGCAGGCGGCGGGCCATGGAGGTGGTGATCACCAGATGGGAGACCAGCCCGCCTCTGATAGCGGCAACGAGGGGTAGGAATTTGGTCGCTTGCTCGACCACCATCATGCGCTTGGCAATGGTGCGGATGGAGTCGAGATCGGCCGAGATAACTCTTCGGTTATAGGAGCAGTCGATCAATTGGCCGTCGGCATCAATCAGCCGGCCAGCCATGACGCCCACCGCTCCTACCCGGCCCAGCGCCTGCATCTCCGCTGCCGACAGGGCGCCGCATTTGACCAGGTGGCTGTCGTCCTCGATACCGCCCACCGAATACAGCGCCAGGGAACAGGAGGAAATGGAGGCCAATTGCTCGCGGATCACTGGCTCATCCATCAGCGCAGCCGCCAATTCCTCCGAAGATAGCACCAGGGGCGCATAGAGATTGATTCCTTCGGCATTGAGGCGTCGGGCGATTTCGGTGGTGCATTGGTCGGGGCGGTAATTATAGGGCGCGCCGAGATTGCCGCAGAGCTGGACTACGGTCACATCCTGCAAATCGACATAGGGCATCACGTCGGCTATGTGGTAGACTGTGCGTCCCCAGGCGACGCCGACGCGGTCGCCCCTGCTGATTTTTTCGGTGAAGGCGGTGGCGGCGACCGTCGGCATTTCGGCGGCCGGGTCGAGGGCGGAGCGATCCTCCGGCACGATCCACACGTCGTCGAGGCCCAGGGCATCTTCGAGTTCGCGCGCCAGAACACCATCGGCGAAAAGCTGACTCGAGGTGGAAATGGTGACGATGCCGGTTTCACGCGCCTTGCGCAGATACATGGCGACTGATGCGCGTGAGATACTCAAGTGTCGGGCAACTTCGTCCTGGCGCATGCCGTGAGTATAATAAAGCCATGCGGCCTTGTGGATAATCTGATCGGTCGGGCGGATTGCCATAATCTATTCTTTCCCAAGTTGATAGCATTAGTCATGGCGGCTGACAAAAGTCAATTTCTGATGACCACCCGATCTGCATGCCAGTAGGAGTGTGCCCAGGGGTAGGGGCGGTGCTGGTTGGCCTGTGCGGCCCGTACCAGCAATGCGGGGAGGAAGAAGGGGCCCACGGTCATCGCCCCGTTGCGATGTTGAGTGCAGCGAGCAGCGGCGTCATCCCATAACGGATGTAGGTTTCCCTGTATCATCCATACGGAGCTGACCGACAACGGCGTGCAGTTCACCAACCAAGCTCGCTACAAATACGCTTTCTGAGATGGTGCCGGTTTTTAAGACAGGAGCATAGGCTGGATTGTCCGATGAAAAGGACGATCCAGCATGAATACACGCAGACGGTTCTCGGCCGATTTCAAGGCCAAGGTCGCGCTTGAGGCGATCCGCGGCGAGCGGACGATTTCGGAACTGGCGACGAAGCACCAGTTGCATCCGAACCGGATCACATAGTGGAGGCGGCAGGTCATCGACGGGCCGGCCAAGGCGTTTGACGACAAGAGGGCGGATGCGCAGGTCGGCCGGGAGACCGAGGTGACGAAGCTGCACGCCAAGATCGGCCAGCTCGCCGTCGAGCGCGGTTTTTCGGCCAAAGCCTTCGATCGCTGAGCCTGGATCGGAGGAGAATGATGATTGATCCCGA